>JADGDT010000068.1:0-9284 GCA_016744755.1 Ichthyobacteriaceae bacterium
ATTTAGTGGATAACCATCCAACTATATCTATTATATGCTTAAATCGAGCAATGAAAAATCCATGAATATAATGTCTATTATATCTGCGGATTTAAGGTATAAAGAGATAATTTACTTGGTTAGATTACCTCTTTTATAGTTAAAAAGTATTCTTACAAGGTGAATATTTATAATCAAATTGAGTCTAATAGTTCTCTAATATCAGTTGAAAATGGCTATACCTAAACATAGATATAGCCATTATATAAAAATAGATTTTATTTTTTGTAAAATACAGCTACATCGGTAGCATTCTTTAGATTATCACCTACTGGACAACGATCAATAATAGAGGCTAGCCATTTTTTTATTGTCTCTTCATCGGCTTCACAATCTGGTTTAATAGTTGCTTTAATTTCTTTATAACCAGCACGCTCTTCAAACGACTTTCCAAATAATCTAGCAGGATTAAGATTGCCTACTAAATCTATTTTTACTCCTTTGAGTTCGAATCCTAATTCTTGAGCACAAACATGAGCCATTACATTTAAACATCCTGCATAACCAGCTAAAATAAATTCTACTGGATTTGCTCCTTCATTTGTACCTCCTAAATCCTGAGGTTCATCTACTATTAGTTCAAACCCCCTTGCTTTTACTAATGTTTTTGTTGGATTTAGACTGTTAGCTTTTACTCTAAATTTTATATCTGCCATTACTTACTATTTTAATATGTTAATTTTATACGAACAAAAATACTTATAGAAACAATCATTATAATTAATGTTTACATACATTAATTAGACCTATTAAGAATGAATGTTTAATTAAATAAGATGTAAACTTGCATCATTATTGATGTAGAATAATTAGCAATAAAAATTGAATAAATTATTAGTATGATTGAGGGATTTAATAGAGGCGGTAATATTGCAAAAACTAGAACAATAAGCGCTGTTAGCTTGATTGATTTTTTGACTGAAGCAGAGAAAACAGAACTAATAGAAAATAGAGTTGAAGTAGAGTTTGAGGCAGGAGAAACAATAATAAGAGAGGGGTTTGTGGCAAGTAATATTCTTTATATAGAAGAAGGCCTTGTAAAACTAGATGTTAATACAGGTAAAAAGACATCAACAGTTAGTTTAATGCGTTCAAAATCATTTATTGGAATAATATGCACATTTGCAGGGCGCAACATTAATTTTTCGGCAATAGCAATAGAAAAAACAAAAATTAGTCTTTTTGACATACATTTATTTGAAAAATTCATTAAAAATAATGGGGAATTTGCATTTCATTTAATAAGGCATATGTCGGGAGTTACAAATGAGATTGTTCATAATATGTCTAAATTCTCTAGTAAAAATATAGATGGAGCTATTTCAATATTACTTTGTGATTTTTGTGAAATTTATAAATCGGATTCATTTGTTATTCCTGTTAATAGAATAGAAATTGCAAAAATATTAGGTTATTCTAAGGAGAGTGTAATTAATACTTTATCTAAGTTTAATAAAGATGGGATTATTAGCATTCGCGATAAGAAGATTGAAATACTTGATAAAAAAAGGCTAAAACATATTGGCGAAATTGGATAGTATGATTAAAAATACTGTATAATATATAGGAATAGAAGTAATACCTACTTTGATTTGTAGTTGGTATATCTCCAGTATTTTCTATTAAAATAGGTGTATTGTTTTACACAACTTTATTTGCTTTTGGTATGACACTGGTACCCAAAAATATTATAGATGCTAAAAGACCGAAGTTAAAAGGAGTAATACCCTTCTAATTTCGGTCTTCTTTATTTAAACTTTTTTATTTCATCTTCTGTCTCCCGACTTCCAACTTCCAACTTTTCACCTTAATTCATAGAAGATAATTTCTTATCTAATTCTTCAACATAAATTTTAAAATTTCTATCAGTTTCCGAAAGATTACCAACTGTTTTACAAGCGTGTAAAACAGTAGCGTGATCTCTTTTTCCAATTTGAGTACCTATGGATGCTAATGATGCTTTTGTAAACCTTTTAGCAAAAAACATTGCTAGCTGACGAGCTTGCACAACATTTCTTTTTCTAGATTTAGATTGTAATACATCCATATCCATAGAGAAATAATCGCAAACTACTTTTTGTATATAGTCTATTGAAATTTCTTTAGTAGTATTCTTAACAAATTTCTTAATTACTTTTCTAGCAAGTTCAATTGATAAACCTTCATCACTAAAAGAAGCATGTGCCAGTAATGATATCAATGCACCTTCTAGTTCTCTAACGTTAGTAGTAATGTTGCTAGCTAAAAATTCAACAACTTCTTCTGGCATCACAGTACCATCTTTGTCGTTTCTAGTTTTAATAATTTCGACTCTAGTGTTGTAATCTGCTGAATTTATTTCTGCCGATAAACCCCACTTGAACCTAGAAAGTAATCTGTTTTCGAACCCTTGCATATCAACAGGAGCTTTGTCTGATGTTAAAATCAGTTGCTTACCTATTTGGTGAAGGTGGTTGAATATCTGGAAAAATACATCCTGTGTACCTTTCTTAGTTGAGAAAAACTGAACATCGTCAATAATCAATACATCTATCATTTGATAGAAATTTATGAAATCATTTCTGTTGTTCTTTCTTGATGCCTCTGTAAACTGTTGTGTAAATTTTTCTGCCGAAACATACAATACAGTTTTTTCAGGGTAACGTTCTTTTACCTCTATACCAATAGAATGGGACAAGTGAGTTTTTCCAAGTCCTACTCCTCCAAATAAAAATAATGGATTGAAGGCGGTACCTCCAGGATTTTTAGAAACTGCATATCCAGCAGATTTTGCTAGCCTATTAGATTCTCCAACAACAAAGTTGTCGAAAGAATAGTTAGGGTTTAACTGAGAATCAACTTTAACTCTTCGTAAACCAGGTAAGGCAAAAGGATTAACTACACCATTTATTTCTCCCATCTGAGAATTAGGCATATTCAGAGTCTGTTGCTGTACGGGCTTTGTTCTTTTAGTACTAGGTATTGTAATTATGTTTGCTTTCTTGTTGTCATAGTCATAAGCCATAACAACATCATATCTAAGTTTTGCTTCTTCTCCTAAAGTTTTACTTATTGCACTTCTAAGAACACCAACATAGTGTTCTTCTAGCCACTCGTAGAAAAATTTAGATGGAACCTGAATAGTTAGGTCAGATTTGGTAAGTTTTATAGGGATAATTGGCTTGAACCAAGTATTGAAGACAGCATCTTCAACATTGTCATTTATGAATTCAAGACAGTTATTCCATACGGATTTGGCAGTTTTTTCCATTTATTAGTAAGTATTCCTTATAGTTTATTAGTGTTTTCTCAAATTTGGAATTGTGTACAATCTTAGGATTGACACCTATTTATTGAGATGACAAATATGTGGATTAATTAGTTTATAAAAAAGTGGATTTAGGGTTGATTATTAAAAAAAAAAGTTTGATATTATGACCACTTCAATCTAGGATTCTCTGTGATTACTTAATTTTAAAAATAGCTAATTTATTGTTTTATATTGATATTCAGTATTATGAAAATTAGATAGCTAAATCTTCTTACGACTTATTATTACTACAATACAAGTTTTTATTCTTTAAATAATCCATTTTAATACTGTATGTTAATATATTTTTCTAATTGCTTCTTAACACTTGATTTATCTGTGTATGATATTGCTCTGACGATTATGTAATCATGTGAGAATATATGTGAGAATGCATTTTATATAAAGCTATTTCAAGTCATAAATTAATTTTCTCTAAATGGGATTCAGCTTGTGCCAATATTTGTATTTATTACTATTGAACTCAATGAAATGGTTTATGACTTACTTAATGACGAATTGTTCATTTTATGAAATATACTGTATCAATAACGCTTCTAATGTGTGTTGTTGTTTATTATCTATTTTTTAGAACAAAATTCCTTTATTAGGAAGTGTTAAAGTTTAAACTTATATCGATTATAAATAAAGTTACTTTATAGGCATGTACTCACCAATATTGTTTTTTTCTAAGTTTAATATTTACAGAGTTTTATAGTTTTTGAATCTTTGTTCCCTTTTATGTTGATTAGATAAATGCCACTGTTTAAATCTTCGGAGTTAAAACTAAAGTTTTTTCTAAGATTTAATTTCTTGTTAAAAATAGTTATTCCATTTATATTGTAAATATTTATTTCTCCACTAAATAAATTTTCAAATTCTATTCTCATTTCTCCTCCTTTTGAAAAAGCATCAGAATTAATAATTTTGAAACTAGATATGTTAAAGCTCTCATTTGCTAGATGACTATCGTTAAGAATACAATAATTTTTAAATGCATTAAAAATAGACATAGAGTTTTGATTACTATTATAAACAGTATCCATGCTCATCATTATTAATGCGGCTTGTTCCATTGTAGTATTTGAGCTTAAAGCTGTAATTGTATGTAGTACAAGTTTATCAGTAGTTTCTTTTCCTAATTCAAAATACAAATCCATTAATGGGGCTACCCAAATATCTGTATTTGCATAAATATTAGACCATGAGTATATGTTGGTGTAACATTTTGTAGAAGTAGCTTTTCTGCCATTCCATGATTCATTACCGTCCCATTTAAAAACTTTTTGCCAATTATAACTATTAATCCCTGTAGCATACGAAACAGCAATATAATCTGCCAACCCTTCCTCTAAGCTTCTTCTTTCGTTTGTTGTTCTATTAGGACTATATGAGTTTACTATTGCATGTGTATATTCATGTACAACAACTTCGGCATCCTCGGCATCTGGTATGTGTTCTTCTACTCCTGTATATGCGCCATACTGTATATAGCTGTTGTTTCCAGATGGAGTAAAAGTAGAGTTGTCATGTCCATTTGATCCATCAGCATCTACTTTTATAGCATAATTTACTGCATCAGTAAAACCGTATATGTTTATTTGTTCTTTAATCTTACTTATATGATAAAATGCATTTACTTGTTGAAATCCAATTTCAGACCTATTATATGAAAAGTCTCCAGTAGTATTGCTCACAACTGCCCAGCTTGGAGATACAAGATCTTGAATTTTAACAAAGTTGTTTTCCAAATAATAATTAGTCCCATCAAATTTACACTCTATTGCTACATCAATTTGTTGTGCTTCTAAACTTGAATTTGTAGCTCCACTATTATTAACAAAATCACCTCCGTAAACAGTTTCGGCAGAAGTTATTGGATCTGGTAAAAATATAGAAGCATTTGCTGTTTTGGTTGTAATGTCTTTCTCAATGGTTAAAGATGTATTATATATAATATCATACTTAGAGTTAAAAATAATTAGATAATTTTTATTCTCTTTTTTATATGTTATTTCTATAGCCGGAATAATTTCATTTTCGGAAATTGGAAAGTAAATTTTCTTATGTTCTAAAATATCGTCACTTTTTATATTTGAAAAATCACTTATTAAATTAACCAATGGAAAGTTGCTTTTATTAACTATGGTATAATTTATTGTATTATCATTATATAGTATTGGAGTTCCGTTATTGTCGAAGTTTATTTTAATACTAGCAGAATATATTTCAATATTGTTGTGAGTTTGTACATGCAACTCTAACCTTTTAGTGGCTTTAGTCTTATTAAATTGCATACCAAAATACTTGTTGTCATTTAGAATGTAAAAGCTATTATTTATATTTTTTTTAATTGAATTGTTTTTTGAATGAATAAAGTTTAGTCGCGATTTTTTATTAATCACAAAACTATCTAAATTATTAGTTTGAGCTTCAACTCTAGTTAGGCTTACTGTAAAAACTAGAAATATAATTGATGTTAATAATTGTCTTATATCCATATGTTTATTTTTTTAAACTAAATGATTTCAGTTTTCATTTTGTGCATTTGCGTGAGCTTATCAAAAATATAATCTGCATCTTTCAATCTTATTGATAAGATTATTTCACAATTCATTTCCATTTTCTGTTCAACTATATTGAGGTTGTGTTCTTTTATAAACCTCATTATTTGGTTTAATTCTGGATACTCTAAAGTTACAGAAAATAATTTGTTTATTGTTCTAGTTTCAATTTCACACTCATCTAATATTTCTTTTGCAGCAGTTTTGTATGCCTGTATCAGGCCACCTACACCTAGTTTTACTCCTCCAAAATATCTTACAACAATTACTAAAACATTAGTTAAATCTTTGGCGATTATCTGCCCAAGTATGGGATCTCCTGCAGAATGTGAAGGCTCTCCATCGTCATTAGCTCTAAGTTTTATTTCTTCTGAGCCAATACGGTAGGCATAACAATGATGCCTAGCAGAATATTGTATTTTTTTAACTTCCGAAATCTTTTCTTTAACATCGTCTTCATTTTCTACATAAAAAGCATATCCAATAAATTTACTACCCCTATCCTTAAATATAGATTTGGTTTCTGGATTTGTTATGCAATTATATGTATCTTTTTCTAACATGTGAATTTTCAATATTGCCAAAAATAAAAAAAAGGATGTCAAATATATGACATCCTTAAAGTTTTATTGAAATTACTTAGAGCTAATCTACTTCTTTTCTTTCTCCTATATAAGTAAACAGTTGTGCGGGCTTATGTAGTACACCTTTTTGTTTTTCCTCTAAAGCTAAAACAGTGTCCATCTTTTTTATGGCCTTTCTGAAATTACGCTTATCCAATTGCATATCAAGAATTACTTCATATAGTTGCTGAAGTTGTCCTAAAGTAAATTTTTCAGGTAGAAGTTCAAATCCAACAGTATGATCAGAAACTTCTTTGCGTAATTTTTTAAGAGCTTTTCTCAATATTTTATTGTGATCAAAAGCCAATTCAGGAATATCTAATACATCCTTCCATTCAGCTTTTTCGGCATAAGAAGAAGGAGAAGGGGTATAATCTTCCATTTTCACTAAAGCATAGTAAGCTATAGTTATAACTCTAGCATCAGGATTTTTCCTAATAACATTAAGCCATTCTATATCATCTTCTTTCCTAACTCTATTAGGATTGCCAAATGTATGAAATTGCTCTAGGTAAATACCTTTTAAGTTAGTAAGCTCATACAGAACCCTTTCGGCAGCATGGTCTATGTGTTCATCTGGTAGAACAAGATCCCCTGGAAGTGCATATCTACGATTATTATTTTTAGATACATTTTCTTGTTCGATAAGTAGTACTTTAAGCCTGTTGTTGTGAAAGCCAAAAACTACACAATCTACTGATACATCGAGCTGAGATTGTAAATGTTCGTTCATATTAGTTTGCTAATGTTGTGATGCAAATATATTTTTATTTTTTAATCATTCTAATATTCTATAAATAAAATATGAATGATTTTTTCAAAAACCACCATTCCATATTAACTATCATCATGATTATTGAATTATTATTAATGTAAAAGTAAAAAAAATAAAGTGTTTTTTGTACACTTTCGAAAAAAGTTTAAATTTGCATAGAAAATTTAGTTCGAAGGAGTATAAAAATATTGATTAAATTTACCCTCCGAATTTTACAATATGGAAAATTGATACTTTGATAATCTAATAAAAGGTTATAAAGTTTGAAAATATAATTATATAATTAAATGGGGAAGATAAAGAAAATTGGAGTTTTAACTTCTGGAGGAGATGCTCCCGGAATGAACGCGGCTATAAGATCAGTAGTAAGAACATGTTCTTATTACAATGTTGAGTGTATTGGTGTTTATCAAGGGTATCAAGGATTGATTGAAGGACAGTTCGAAAAATTAAATGCACGTTCTGTAAGTAATATAATTAGTAGAGGAGGTACTATTCTAAAATCTGCACGTTCTCTTGAGTTTAAAACTATTGAAGGTAGAAAAAAAGCATTTGATAATTTTAAAGAGGAAGGGTTAGACGGGTTAATTGTTGTTGGTGGAGATGGATCTTTTACAGGTGCAATGCTTTTTCAGAAAGAGCACGGTGTTCCAGTAATTGGGATTCCAGGAACAATTGATAACGATATTTTTGGTTCAGACCTTACTTTAGGATACGATACTGCGATGAATACTGTAGTTGATGCAATTGATAAAATTAGAGATACAGCCTCTTCACATAATAGGCTATTCTTTATTGAAGTTATGGGTAGAGATGCAGGATTTATTGCTTTGAATACTGGTATTGCAGGAGGTGCTGAAGAAATATTAATTCCTGAAGAAAATTTAGGTTTAGATAGATTAGTAGAATCATTGAAAGTTTCATCTCGTTCTGGTAAGTCATCAAGTATTGTTGTAGTTGCCGAAGGTGAAAAAAGTGGAAAGAATGTTTTTGAACTAGCCGAATACGTTGAAGATAACTTCGAAGAGTACGAAGTAAAAGTATCTGTATTAGGACATATGCAACGTGGAGGATCTCCAACAGTTGTTGATAGAGTATTAGCAAGTAGGCTGGGTGTTGCAGCTGTAGAAGGGCTTTTAGATGGGCAAAGTAATGTTATGGTTGGTGTAATAAATAATAAGGTAAAGAGAACTCCACTAGAAAGAGCAATAAAAGAGCATAACGAAATAGATAGCGAATTGCTAAGAGTAGCTGATATTATGTCAGTATAAAATAATTGCAAGTGTAACTTGTACACTTTGTGTATTTGTTTTATCTTTGTATCAAATTAAAAATCAGAAATTTAATTATTTTTTAAATAAATATAAAATGGGAACAATTAAAGTAGGTATTAACGGTTTTGGAAGAATTGGTAGATTAGTATTTCGTGCTGCTGCTAAAAATAGCAATGTACAAGTTGTAGGTATTAACGACCTTATCGACGTTGATTACATGGCTTACATGCTTAAGTATGATTCAGTACACGGAAGATTCGATGGAACTGTTGAAGTAAAGGATGGTAACTTAGTAGTAAACGGAGATGTTGTTCGTGTTACTGCTGAAAGAAACCCAGCTGACCTTAAGTGGGATGCAATTGGTGCTGATTACGTTGTTGAGTCAACAGGTATTTTCTTAACAAAAGAAACTGCTCAAGCTCACATTGATGCTGGTGCTAAAAAAGTAGTTATGTCTGCTCCATCTAAAGATGATACTCCAATGTTTGTAATGGGAGTAAACCACATGGATCTTACTGCTGCTGATACTATCGTATCTAACGCTTCTTGTACTACTAACTGTTTAGCTCCTATAGCTAAAGTTATGCATGACAACTTCGGTATTGCAGAAGGTCTTATGACTACTGTACATGCAGCTACTGCAACTCAAAAAACTGTTGATGGTCCTTCTATGAAAGACTGGAGAGGTGGACGTTCTGCTATAAACAATATTATTCCTTC
>JADGDT010000068.1:9384-17197 GCA_016744755.1 Ichthyobacteriaceae bacterium
TACTGTACATGCAGCTACTGCAACTCAAAAAACTGTTGATGGTCCTTCTATGAAAGACTGGAGAGGTGGACGTTCTGCTATAAACAATATTATTCCTTCTTCAACTGGTGCTGCTAAAGCTGTAGGTAAAGTAATTCCTTCTTTGAATGGTGTTCTTACTGGTATGGCTTTCCGTGTACCAACTGCTGATGTATCTGTTGTTGATTTAACTGTAAAGTTAGAGAAAGCTGCAACTTACGAGGAAATCAAAGCTGCTATGAAATTAGCTTCTGAGACTACTATGAAAGGTGTTTTAGCTTATACTGAAGAGGCTGTTGTTTCTCAAGATTTTGTTGGTGAATCTCACACATCTACTTTTGATGCTGATGCAGGTATCGCACTTAACGATAAGTTTGTAAAAGTTGTTTCTTGGTACGATAACGAAATGGGTTATTCTATAAAAGTTGTTGAGTTACTTCAACACATGGCTTCTCTATAATTAATAAGAGAACAAAATATATACTAAAGAGAGCTTCGGCTCTCTTTTTTTTGCACTTATTCTAAATTATAATCGAAGGAAACCAATAATAACTACTACATTTTTATATATTTAGTAAAATATTATAAACTCAAAAAAAATACTTGATGAATTTGATTCAAGCAAAAAATATTACAAAGAAATATCAAACTAAAACTGCTTTAGATAGTATAAGTATAGATGTTGAAAGAGGAAGTATATTTGGTTTGTTAGGTCCAAATGGTGCTGGTAAAACAACACTTATAAGAATAATAAATCAAATAATTGCAGCAGATTCTGGTGAGATATTCTTTGATGGAGATAAATTGCAACCCAAACATATTTCTCAGATTGGATACATGCCAGAAGAAAGAGGTCTTTATAAAAACATGAAAGTTGGAGAACAAGCTTTGTATTTAGCTCAACTTAAAGGAATGAGTAAACAAGATGCTAGAACAAAACTTAAGTATTGGTTCGATAAATTTGAAATTTCTACTTGGTGGGACAAAAAAATCCAAGAACTATCTAAAGGCATGGCTCAAAAAGTACAGTTTATTGTAACCGTTTTACACGAACCAAAACTTCTTATTTTTGACGAACCATTTAGTGGTTTTGATCCTGTTAATGCCGAGATTATAAAAGATGAGATTATTGGATTAAAAGATAAAGGAGCTACAATACTTTTTTCTACTCATAGGATGGAATCTGTAGAGGAAATGTGCGATCATATTTGTTTGATAGATGATTCTAAAATAGTCCTTGATGGAAAAATATCTGATATAAAACGAAGCCATCGTGATAATCAATATGAGATAACAATAAATGAAGAAGACTTTATTGGACTTGATAATCTCAAAGATTTTGTAAGTGTACTAAGTAACAAACCTAATAGAAATTTTAAAGACCAGCTCGACCTTACATTAAGAATAACTAATAATATTGTACCTCAAGATCTTTTAAAAAGTTTGATGACTCTTGGAGAACTACACCATTTTACTGAGAAAATACCTAGTATCAACGAAATATTTATTAAACACGTAGAGAAATCATTTGAATAATGGCAAATATAATAAAACTAATAATTGAACGTGAATACATGACAAAGGTTCGTAGGAAATCTTTTGTTGTGATGACGGTATTGGGTCCTTTACTTTTTGTAGGAGTATTTGGAATAATTGCTTTCTTGGCAAGTGTAAATAAAGATAACAAAACAATTGTAGTCTACGATGAGACCTCACTGTTTGTAGATACCTTCAAAAGTGACGATGAAACAAATTATATATATGTTCCTACTACAGACATAATAAGTGTTATTGACGATGTAAAGAAGAATTCATATTACGGAATTATTCATATACCTTTTAAATATAACAATATAGATAGTATTGCATCATCGGTAGAATTTTTGTCTGATGATACCCCTTCTATTTCTGTAACAAGATCTATAGAGAACAGAATAAAGGATAAGATTAGAGATGTAAAATTGGTAGAACTTGGTACTAGTAGCGATATTGTGAGTAAAGCAAGCGTAACCGTAAATATGAGATACGTTAACTACAATGGCGAACTAAAAAACTCAGACATAGGAGGTATTCAGATTGCAATTGGCGCAATATCAGGCATACTTATTTATATGTTTATTTTTATTTATGGAGTTCAGGTAATGCGATCGGTAATTGAAGAAAAAACTAATAGAATCATAGAAGTAATAATTTCGTCAGTAAAACCATTTGAATTGATGATGGGTAAGATTATTGGTTCTGCTTTAGTTGGATTAACACAGTTTACTTTATGGACAATATTTTCTTCAGTAATATTCTCATTCGCAAAAGGATATTTTGGTTTAGAATCGCCAAGTGAACAGATGCTTGCAGATTCAACCCCCGAAATTAATAACAGAATGCAGTCATTGTTAGCATCATTATTTGAAATTGATTTCACTCTTATAATAGGAGCATTTTTATTCTTCTTTTTAGGAGGATATTTACTTTATAGCGCATTGTTTGCAGCCATAGGTTCTGCTGTTGATTCAGAAACGGACACACAGCAGTTTATGTTGCCTATAACATTACCATTAATTATTGCTATGTATTCTGGTTTTATGGTTTTAGAAAATCCAAATGGACCTGTAGCTTTTTGGTTATCAATGATTCCGCTTACTTCGCCAATAGTTATGATGGCTCGTATTCCATTTGATGTACCTACATGGGAAATAGTTTTATCTATGGTTTTCTTGATTATAGGTTTTGTACTGACTACACTTTTGGCAGCCAAAATTTATAGAACAGGGATATTGATGTACGGTAAAAAACCAACATATTCCGAAATTTGGAAATGGATAAGACATTCTTAGAGTTAATTTATTTTAAAAAATAATATGCCGAAAATTTTAATAATAGAAGACGAAAGAAGTATTAGGAATGTATTGCAAAACATTCTTTCTGATGAAGATAAATCTTATAACGTAGTTACTGCCGAAGATGGAAAAAAGGGGCTAGAAATAGTTAATAGCTCAAGTTTAGATTTAGTTTTATGCGACATAAAAATGCCGGGCATGGATGGAGTGGAGGTCCTCGAAGAAATTGTTAAGATTTCGCCAGGGTTGCCAGTCTTGATGATATCTGGACACGGAGATATTGATACGGCTGTTGAAACTATTAGAAAAGGTGCTTACGATTATATATCTAAACCACCAGATTTGAATAGGTTGCTAAACTCGGTGCGAAATGCTTTAGATAAAGGCTCTTTGGTAGAGGAGAATAAGCAACTTAAAAAAAGAGTTTCTAAAAAATACGAAATGATAGGTTCATCTTCTAAATTGGAAGAAATTAAAGAGATGATAGAAAAAGTAGCTCCATCTGATGCTAGAGTTATGATTACAGGACCTAATGGCTCTGGAAAAGAGATAGTTGCTCACTGGATACACGAGAAAAGTAATAGAGCCAAATTTGCAATGCTAGAAGTTAATTGCGCGGCAATTCCATCGGAATTAATAGAAAGTGAACTTTTTGGTCATGAGAAAGGAGCATTTACATCGGCAAATAAACAACGAAAAGGTAAGTTTGAACTAGCAAATGGAGGAACTATTTTTTTGGATGAAATAGGTGATATGAGTTTGAGTGCTCAGGCCAAAGTTTTAAGAGCACTTCAAGAAAATAAAATTACTAGAGTAGGGGGCGACAAGTCAATTGCGGTAGATGTAAGAGTTGTTGCAGCTACAAATAAAGATTTGAAACGAGAGATAAAGGATGGTAAATTTCGTGAAGACCTTTATCACCGTCTTGCAGTAATCCCTATTAATGTTCCATCGCTTAACGAAAGAAAAGAAGATATTCCTGAGTTAGTAGAATATTTCTCTAAATTAATTTGTAATGAACAAGGTATCTCCAATAAGAAATTTGATAGTGCTGCATTAAAATTACTAAAAGTAAAAGATTGGAGTGGTAATATTAGAGAACTTAGAAATGTTGTAGAAAGACTCATTATTTTAGGAGGAAAGTCAGTTTCGAAAGATGATGTAGCTAAGTTTGTGTAATTTTTTAGCCGTGGACGAAACGGTAGCTTTAAACTTTAAAACTGTATTGAACAAATAACTACAAGAGCGACTTTAGGAGCTCCTTGTAGTTATTTTGTGAAAATAGTTTTTGGTTTAAACTTTAGTGTAGTACGCGAATTGCTTCTAACGAATATTACTACAATAAGTTTTGTTGATGTGGTTATTGAAAAGTGTAATGATTACAATATCATTATTATTTAGAATAATTACATTTAATATAGTATTTTTGCAGTTGGAAAATTTGAAAATATAGTTGTCTGAATTGGGGTTTAGGCATAATAACATATTATTGAGAATAATGAGAACAGTTACATTTAGACAAGCTCTAGCTGAGGCAATGAGCGAAGAAATGAGACGTGACGAAAGCGTTTACTTATTAGGGGAAGAAGTTGCAGAATATAACGGTGCATACAAAGCATCGAAAGGAATGCTAGACGAGTTTGGAGCAAAAAGAGTTATAGATACTCCTATTGCAGAATCTGGATTTACGGGTATTGCTGTAGGTTCGGCAATGAATGGGAATAGACCTATTGTTGAATTTATGTCTATGAATTTCTCTTTGGTGGCTATGGATCAAATTATTAGTAACGCAGCCAAAATGCGTCACATGTCTGGTAGCCAGTTTAATATTCCTATAGTTTTTAGAGGTCCTTCGGGCTCAGCAGGGCAACTTGCTGCTACACACTCACAATCTTTCGAAAATTGGTTCGCAAATATACCTGGATTAAAAGTTGTAGTTCCATCAAATCCTTACGATGCTAAAGGTTTGTTGAAAGCTGCAATTAGAGATAACGATCCAGTTGTTTTTATGGAATCGGAGCAAATGTATGGCGATAAAGGAGAAATTCCTGATGGCGAGTACATAGTCCCTTTAGGTGTTGCAGAAACTAAGAGAGAGGGTACAGACGTAACTATTGTATCTTTTGGTAAGATTATTAAAGAAGCTTATTTAGCTGCCGATGAGCTTGCAAAAGAAGGTATCAATGCCGAGGTTATTGACTTAAAAACTGTAAGGCCTTTGGATTATGATTCTATACTGAAATCAGTTAAAAAAACTAATAGATTGGTAGTTCTTGAAGAGGCTTGGCCATTTGCATCAGTAGCTTCAGAGATTGCTTACAAAGTACAATCGGAGGCATTTGATTATTTAGATGCACCAGTTCAGCGTGTTAATACTCCTGATACTCCAGCACCTTTCTCAAAGAAATTATTTGATTTATGGTATCCAAATAAAGATAAAGTTATTGAAGCTGTACATAAAGTTATGTACAAGAAGTAATTGCTTTTTTATAAAAGTATAGAGTCCTTGAGGTAATTTTATCTCAAGGACTTTTTTTATGAGTTTTTATTAAATGGTTAGAAGTTGAGGGACAATAGTCAGAAGATTAATTATCCATCT
The DNA here is from genome assembly GCA_016744755.1 of Ichthyobacteriaceae bacterium. Classification (GTDB taxonomy): domain Bacteria; phylum Bacteroidota; class Bacteroidia; order Flavobacteriales; family JADGDT01; genus JADGDT01. The sequence goes on from JADGDT010000068.1 coordinate 14,836, forward strand.
ATAGCTTCAATATTTAAAAATATCTATTTTGCAATTAATAATATTATACATAACTTAGGATTTGATTTTTAAGACTTTATCTTTTAAATAACCAAAATTTTATTTTATGTCATTATCAAAAAAACTTGCTGCAGAGTTCTTAGGAACATTCTGGTTAGTATTCGGAGGTACAGGTAGTGCTGTTTTAGCAGCAGCTTTCCCAAATGTTGGGATAGGGCTACTAGGAGTATCATTAGCATTTGGTTTAACAGTTGTAACTTGGGTTTATGCTTTTGGGCATATTTCAGGTGGACACCTTAATCCTGCAGTTTCTGTGGGCTTATGGATGGGAGGGCGTTTTCCAGCTTCAGAGTTAGTGCCATACATTGTGGTTCAAGTGCTAGGTGCAATTGCAGCATCAGGTGTATTGTTGGTAATTGCCAGTGGTGCTGATGGATTTTCCTTAACTGATGGTTTTGCCTCAAATGGTTATGGAGTACACTCTCCAGGAGGGTATTCTTTACTAGCCGTTGCAGTTGCAGAGGTTGTTCTTACTTTTGTTTTCTTGATGATTATATTGGGAGCAACAGATGATAAGGCTCCAAAAGGATTTGCTCCTTTGGCAATAGGTCTTACTTTAACATTGATACATTTAATTTCTATACCAGTTTCTAATACATCGGTAAATCCAGCTCGTAGTACTGGTCCAGCATTATTTGTTGGAGATTGGGCATTGTCAGAATTATGGATTTTCTGGGTAGCACCAATTGTTGGAGCTGCATTAGCCGGAATAGTTTATAAGTTTTTTCAGGAGGATTAATTTTTAGACGATAAATAAATTTATTAATAGAAGGTTATACCTGTAATGGGTGTAACCTTTTTTTTATGATTTTGTAACATAGAGATATTGTCAATTATAGAAATGTATGTTGTTTTTTTGTACTTTCGTTTCAAAATTAAAAAAAATGGAAATTGCAATTATAGCACACGATGGTAAGAAGGCAGAAATGGTATCTTTTTTGATGAAACATCTAGGTGTATTAGACCGCAATGATATAAAACTTGTATCAACTGGAACAACGGGAGCTCATGCCGAAAAAGCGGGGTTGACAGTTACAAGGTTTCAATCGGGACCAATTGGTGGAGATGCTGAAATAGCAGCTAGAGTAGTGCAAGGACTTACCGATATGGTTTTGTTTTTCAGAGATCCACTAGGTAAACATCCTCACGAACCAGATGTTGCAATGTTGATGAGATTGTGCGATGTTCATAACGTTCCTTTGGCTACAAACCCTGCATCTGCTGAGTTGCTGATGAGGTCTCTTTAGTTGCTATACAGCGACTTGTAAAGTATACTAAGTCATCGTTGTCCGGTTAAAATGATGTTTAGGAAATATGCACAAATTAATCTTACCAAAATTTTGTTCTTCCGACAGTGATAGTTACATACTGTTGGGAAAGGCTATGCTTTCATGAACACCCAATATTTTTAAATCTTGAACTAATCACATTGAGGAAGTTATATATTTTTTCCCTCCTACCGGCCGGCAAGTACTTCTGATCCTTTTCATCAATGGAAAAGAAATGAAGATTTTCATTTAAGGTATACAGTTAGAAAGGCTCTATGTTGTTTGTAGTAGGTTGCTAAAAAGGATATTTATGGTATATGTTTGTCGTGATTATCCTTTTGTACAGTGATAATGAAATTTTGCTTGGAATTTCGTTTCGCTTTTTCTTGCGAAGCATAGCATGTAGAGCAAGGATTTCATGGTCGCTCGCGAATCACCTTACAAAAGGTGCCTTTTCTTTTGGTTTGTTCTCTTTGGGCAAGTAACGAAAATGAACAAATTATATGTTTTTGGAGAAGTTGGTATTTAAATTACACACTATAAATGGAATAGCCCCGTTAAAAATAACCTGTATGAGCTATTAATATCTATAACTTACTGAAATCACTAGAGCTCATAGATGGGATTAAGATTTTTATCTGACGGTAGTGATATTAAGTCTAAAAAGTACTCAATTTGAATACTCTTTGAACTGGAGTGTCTAGATTTTGAATGATAGGTTAGTATTTTCTACTTAGTAATTTGGTTTTTTTTTATAAAGTAAATTTCGAGTTTAAGGAAATAGTTTTAATCTTCTAAGTTAGCTTCTTATTAAATACCTATACATGTCCATATCTAAATAACTATCACTTATACAGTGATTTACATCTATAATATGTAGTAAATATTTAAAAGTCAATACTGTAAATTTCAAAATCTACTTTTATTTTATACGTAAGAAATGAACTTTTGTCAAAGAAAAATTGATTAAAACAAACATTTCTATGGAAAATAAAAGAGAAGTTGTAATTGTATCTGCAACAAGAACTGCAGTT
>JADGDT010000005.1:0-5837 GCA_016744755.1 Ichthyobacteriaceae bacterium
TCACTATATCAGTATGTTATGTTTTTTTATTACTTTTAGTAAACTAATCCTAAAATATTATTGAGATGGGAAAAGGAGATAAAAGAACTAAGAAAGGTAAAATAACTATTGGTAGCTATGGAGCTAGAAGAAGACCGAAAGGTGGAGTGATTAAACCTCCAAGAAAGCACCCAACAAGTTTTGCCCCTTCTGAGTAAAAGAATTGTTGGCATAAAAAATGGTTTGATTATTTTAATCAAACCATTTTTTATGCCTATAAAGTTTATTTATCTAAACGAATACATTACACCTATATTTAAACTACTTAAATAATCAGTACCAAAAGATGCATTTGGAACAAGTCCATCAACTTTGTCGCTAGAAGCTCGTTGCAATGATAATTCACCAAATACAGATATGAATCTTGAAAATTTAAATTTTGCCCCCATAGATCCTTTGAAAGAAGTTGTAAGGCCAGAAGTTGAATGTATACCTTCTCCGTTATCGTAAATATCGGGTATTCCTTGAGGAGTATTTACATCATTCATGTAATATAACAAATTAAATCCAGCCGATATGTAAGGAGTCCATGAATTCCTAGGGTAATACATCCCAAAGTCGAAAAAATTATATTCTAATTGTGTTCCTAAGGAAATAATCATAGATGTACCACTCATTGCAGCAAGCATATTTTGTTGTTCAGATGGATCATTACTTCCTTCTCCAGTCCACTCGTCTTTATTGTGCTTGTTTTTGGTGTATACAAATCCTAAGTTACTTCTTAGACCTATTCTTTCTCTAACCAATTGCATGTTATGTAAGAAATTAACTTCCACACCATCGTAACCAAAAACTTGTCCCACGGTAGAATTTCTTCCCCAGTCACCAGCAATTAATGCAGGGCCAACTGATCCTCCAAGTTCGTGATATACTCTAAACTGGGCATTAGCACCAACGCTTAACGTTAATATAAGAAATAATATAAATGAGAATTTAAAACTTTTCACAATGTAATAATTTTGGTTTTCCAACAAAAAGAATAAGATGGCAATGTACAATTTTTATCGTATAAAGGTAAAGTTTTTTTCATCAGACAATTTTGGATCAAACAGGTATCCATTAGTATTAAATTCTTTTAACAATTCAATATTATTATTTACATCATTTTCTGCCATATACCTAACCATTAAACCTCTTGCTTTTTTAGCGAAAAATGAAATAGTTTTTAGTTTACCATTTTTATAATCTTTAAACACTGGAGTAATAATATTGGAATTTAGCAAATTCTTTTTTATAGATTTGAAATACTCATTACTTGCTAGATTTACAACAATGTCATCTTCTTTTAATTCTGAATTTAACTCTTCTGTAATTTTGTTATCCCAATAATCGTAAAGATTTTTACTATTATTTACACTTAGTTTTGTACCCATCTCTAATCTGTAAGGCATAATTAAATCTAAAGGTTTAAGCAAGCCGTATTGCCCTGATAAAATTCTCAGGTTATTTTGAAGATACCCTAGGGCTGTAGAAGAAATAGTTTCAATATCAATGCCATTATAAACTTCTCCATTAAAGGCGTAAATTGCTTGTTTAGATTTACTATAGTTAAACCCTTTTTTGTACTCTTGATTCCTACTCCAGTTCAAATCTGCAAGATTATCAGAAATACTCATTAAATCAGATAGATCCTTAGGTGATTTCTGTTTTAGCACTTTAACTATTTCCCATGCCTCATTCCTAAAAACAATTTCTGTCGAGTCTGTTTTTTTAGGAATCTGGTCTAGATTTAAACTTTTGGCTGGTGAGATTAATATTTTCATTGTTTTTTTATTAGAAGTAAGTTTGGCAAACTTATTGATTATATATTAGCATTAAATATTATTGAAATTATTTTTTTGATAAATTTACACAAACTCAAAAGACATTTATTGTAATCCCCCTAATATGAGAAACACTATTACCAAAAATCTTATCCCATTGTATTTATTGTTTTCTGTCATTACACTTTCTCTACATTCGTGCAGTGGATCCAAATCTATGCATAAAAAAGGTTTGAAACTTGAAGAAGCAGGTATGTACAACGAAGCTAGCAATTTTTATTACGATGCGTTGAAAAGGGACATAACAAATATTGATGCGAGTATAAGGTTAAATAATTTAGGGCAGGTAATATTGAGCAATAGGCTCGATGAATTTGAAAAATCTGTTAATAATGGGCATAAGCAAAATGCTGTTTACGAATATTTTAATGCAAATAATTTCAAAAAAAAACTACACAAGGTTAATGTAAACCTAACTATTCCTGAAGAACAAAAATTTCATTTTAAGAAAGTAAAATCAGAATATATTGATGAAGAGCTGAATAGAATTAACGAATTGCTTGAAGAAGGTAAGTTTGTAGAAGCAAAAAAAGTAATTAAGGAAGTCTTGCGTATAGACCCTGACAACCAAGAAATACGAGATTTAGATGGATATTCTACAGCCGAGCCTATTTACAGAAAGGCCATGGGTTATTTTGAAAATGGAAATTTTAAAAAAGCATTTTACGAATTCGACAAAGTTCTAAACTATAAAGATGCAAGAGAAATTAAAGCCTTAGCAAAAGAAAAAGCGACTTTTACTATAGTTATAAGACCTATTGATAACGAAAGTGAGTATTATGATTTAGATGAAAGACTTACTCTTAGGCTTGAAGAAATATTTTCAGAAAACACAAATCCATTTATAGAAATTATTGATAGTGAGGTTTATAAAAGGCTGTTATCCGAAAGGAAATTTAGTAAGGATAAAGAATGGCAAAATCACTCTAGTAAAGTTTTTGAAGCCGATATGTATTTAGATGTTACAATCAATAATATTTCTGTTTCTAATGGTAAATTGTTAGAAACAAGAAAAAAAGGATGGGAATTGTACAGAAGGAAAATTAAGAATGTAGAGACTGATAAAGTTTCTTATGTAAATGATTTCAGAAAAGTTTATTATTACGAATATTCAAGGACAAAAATGGTTGATGTAGATATTAACTATCAATTAAAATCGTTTAACTCTAGTGATATTATGCTAAATAAATTTGATGAAGATAAAAAATATGACAAAGTAGTTTATATTGATTTTGAAGGTGAGAGGAATAATCTAAGGAGTGGATATTGGGGGTCTATAGTAGAGAAAGATTCTAGAGATTTTATTGATAATTCAGAGTCGAAAATAAATAAATTAAGAGAGAAAATTTATGCTCGTAGAACTATGAAAACAACCAATGCCATGGAGAATGAAATAATAGATAATTTGGCTACAACTGTAGTTTATCAAGTAGATAAATATTCTAATAAATTAAAGTAGATGAAAGGAATATACATAATAATATCACTGCTGATTTTTACTTTCATGCTGTCTTGTGGAAGTAAGAAAGTTGTTGTTGATAATAGCCCTACTTGGGTAAAAATACGTCCATTATCTGAAGTAGATTATGTAGGTGTTGGCAAGTCATCTAAAATTAAATCGCCTTACAAATATTTGCAATTGGCAAAGAATAACGCTTTGGGCGATATATCTTCAGAGATATCAGTAAATATATCAAGTAGTTCTGTACTAAGTTCTGTAGAAACTCAACAAGGATTTGTAGACACCTATTCTTCGTTGATAAAATCAAAGGCACAAAATAGTTTAGAAGGGTATGAACTAGTTTCTGCTTACGAAACGGAAACTGATTATTGGTGCTACTACAAATTGAATAAAGAGAAGTATAATACTCTAAGAAAAAAGAAAAGACAATCTGCAATTTCAAAATCATTAGATTTTTATGAGCGTAGTTCAAAAGCTAGGAATCAAGGTGATTTGAAACCCTCTATTTTATTAAATATTAGGGCAATTGAAGCTGTAAAAGATTATTGGAGCGAAGAGATTAAAGTTACACTTAACGGTAAGGACGTTTTTTGGGGAAATGAACTGATAACAAATCAAAATAAATTGATAGGTGATTTATCTGTGAAACCAGTTTTAGATAGAATTATTGGAGTAAGAGCTAAACCTATTTCTGATGATTTGTTGAGTTTTACTCTGTCTAACAAGAATGGAGTAAAGCAAGAAGGTATTCCAGTATTGTTTATATATTCTGATGGAAGAATTTCTAAAAACAAAAGTATTTCCGATAATTTAGGTAGAGTTTCATACAATTTCAAAAAGTTTAAGTCCAAAAAAAACAATGTAGTTTTCAAATGTGAAATTGATTTATCTGAATTAATTGATGAAGCTACAAGTGATTATATGTTACATAAGTTGTTGGATAAAATTATTGTTCCAGATGGTAGAATAGATATTTCGGTGAGGAATCCAATATTGTATGTAAAGTCTAATGAGAAGGTTTTAGGAGACAACTATGATGGGGATGTTAGAAATATTTTAGAGAGGTTTTTAAAAGAAAAAGGCTTAAAGACTACAAATATTAAGACAGAAAGCGATTTTGAAATAATAATAAATTCAGACACTAAAAAAGTATCTAGAAATTCAGATAGAGTTTATACGAGTGAATTAATCATATCTATTAAAATGTTGTATGACGATGAAATAGTCTATTCTACAAGTATTTCGGAGGTTTATGGCAGAGGTAGTAATTACAAAAATGCATCTATAGACGCATATTCAAAAGTAGATTCAGATATCAGAATTAAAGTAGGCAATCAATTGTATAGGTATATTTTAGATTAATTTTTTCTACTACATATAAAATCAGTAAAATACTTAGAGGACGTAAGTATAATTGCACGAATATTTTTTAGCTATAAAAGAATGGATTTATAGATTTGTTTTAGTTGATTAGTTATCTATTTCCTAGAATTTAGAAACTGATTATTTCTAATAACTAATACTCTCTTTTATGAAAACCATTTATAAAATACTTCCAATTGTAGCATTAGTTGCAATTTCATTTTCAAACTCATCTTGCGATAAAACTGATTTAGGAAATATAGAGGAATATGATGTAAATATTAATGAGGTAGAATTGGTAATGCAGACAGAAGCAATGCTGAATATTGCCTTTATAGACATCTTCAATATAGGTATAAGAGCTGGAGCATTTGCTGACGAAAGCACTACTGATAGTAATGCTGGAAAAAAACTAGTTGTTCCTACTGAAGAAGTTTTAGGAGGGGAAATGTCAATTTTATACCCTAGTGGATCTGTAGAAGAAAAAACAGAAATACCTGTAACAGTATTAATTGATTGGGGAGATGTAAATAAAAAAGGTGCTGATGGTTTTGATAGAAGAGGGAGCATTGTTGCAACTCTTAAGAATACTAACTGGGTAAATAAAGGTTCTGAAATTACAATTAGGTTTAGAGATTATTATTTCAAAGATTATAAAATAACTGGAGAAGTTACCTTAAAGAATTTAGGATCAGGATTATTTGAAATTATTGTTAACAATGGCATAATTACTTCACCTGATGGCAAAGTAGCAAAAAGAAATTCAGATTTATTTCTAAATTGGAAAGAAGGAGTAGAAACACCTAAAGATATTTTGGACGATGTTTGGAATATTTATGGTAACGTTGAAGGAGTTACTTCTACCGAAATGGAGTATGAAATTTCAATAGAAGAAAACAATTATTTGTTAATGACAACATGTGAGTTTCCATTAAAGGGAATTGCAGATTTTACGATAAAGAAAGTGAAATTTGCTTTAGACTATGCACCAGAATTGGAGGAATGCGATAGTAAGGCAGAGTTGAATTTTTATGGTACTAAGAAAATTATTGATTTTTATGAAGAAGTAAATTAATATTTATTGAATTCTATTTTGACTCAAAAAAAACTCGGTTTCGTTAATTTCGAAACCGAGTTTTTTATGCAATATT
>JADGDT010000005.1:5937-66048 GCA_016744755.1 Ichthyobacteriaceae bacterium
ATTTCTTTCTCGTGACGTTCATATCCTTTATATGAGAACTCATTTGTATGAGCATCGAAATCGTAATCTTTTACAAATTCTTGATGATTATCGGCAACATCACGTATAGAGTCACAAATAAATTGAACTTCCATATCTGTCATAGTTGGATGAATAGACATTCTTATCCAACCTGGCTTGTGTGTTAAATCTCCATCATCAATTTCGCAAGTTATAGATGCCGATTGATCTTTGGTTACATTAAGTAAATAATGGCCGTAAGTTCCAGCGCAAGAACAACCTCCACGAACTTGAATTCCGTATTTGTCATTCAATATTTTCACACCAAAATTATAGTGCATATCCTCGATGTAGAAAGACACAACTCCTAGTCTATCTCTATTGCCATCAGCAAGAAGACGTAATCCTTTTATAGAATCAAATTCTTTGAAAATAACTTCCAACATTTCGTGTTCACGGGCAACAATGTTATCCGATCCCATTTTCTCTTTTAATTTTACCGATAAGGCAGTTCTTATGGCTTGTAAGAATCCTGGTGTCCCTCCATCCTCTCTATCTTCAATATTCTGATGATATTTGTGCTCTCCCCAAGGATTTGTCCAACTTACAGTACCTCCACCCGTTTCGTCGGGAACAGTATTTTGGTATAGATTTTTAGAAAACACTAATACTCCAGATGTTCCTGGACCTCCCAAAAATTTGTGTGGAGAAATCATTACCGCATCAAGACAAGTGTCTTCTTCAGGATTGGGATGCATATCAATATCTACATAAGGAGCAGAACATGCGTAATCAGCAAAACAAAGACCTCCATTTTGGTGCATTATTTTAGCAATCTCATGTACGGGAGGTTGAATTCCTGTAACATTAGAGCATGCCGAAACAGATGCAATTTTCAAAGGTTTATTTTTGTGTTTTACAAGTAAAATTTTTAAATCTTCCAAATCCACTAATCCGTTATCAGTAGCTTTAATTACCTCAACCCTAGCAATAGTTTCTAGCCAAGAAGTTTGATTAGAGTGATGTTCCATGTGAGTAATAAATACTACTGGTCTTAAGTCCTCAGGAATATCAGTATACTTTGCTAAGTTTTCGGCAACTTTTAATCCAAGTATTCTTTGGAATTTATTTATAACGCCAGTCATTCCGTTTCCAGTAGAAATAAAAACGTCGTTTTCGTTAGCGTTCAGGTGATTCTTTATTATTTCTCTAGCATTGTGGTAAGCAATTGTCATTGAAGTACCAGTGATGCTAGTTTCGGTATGAGTATTACCAACAAAAGGGCCGAAGGTATTTTTCATCTTGTCTTCAATGTCAGAATATAATCTACCGCTAGCTGTCCAATCGGCATAGATTATTTCTTTTTCACCATAAGGACCATCAAACTTCTGCCCTACTCCAACTATTTTTTCTCTGAATTGGCTAAAATATTGTTCTAAACTTTTATCGCTCATCTTGTAAAGTATGTGTTGTGAAGTGTGTGTTATTCAAGTGACAAAGATATTTTTTTAGTCAAGAAGAAGTCTTGCTTAAATAAGTTTAACTTTATTTAAGCAAGACTATAAATTCTTATTTAATACCCGCAATAGAAGCTAATTCATTCAAAAAATTCTTTGCAATTTCATCTGCATATTTTTGAGTTTGTGCTTCAGTATAAATTCTAATTATAGGTTCAGTATTTGATTTACGCATGTGAACCCATTTATCTTCAAAGTCAATTTTAACACCGTCAACAGTGTTAATCTCTTCCGATTTATATCTATTTTCAATTTCTATAAGTACTTTGTCAACATCAATTTCGGGAGTAAGCTGAACTTTATTTTTACTCATGAAATAAGCAGGATAACCCTCTTTAAGTTTAGTACAAGCGATATTTTTCTCTGCTAAAAGAGATAAGAACAAAGCAACACCTACTAGAGAATCTCTACCGTAGTGTAGTTCAGGATAGATAATTCCTCCATTACCTTCGCCACCAATTACAGCATCGGTATCTTTCATTAATTGTACAACGTTTACTTCTCCTACAGCCGAAGCTTGGTGTTTGCCATTGTGTTTTTCAGTAACATCTCTCAATGCTCTTGACGACGATAAGTTAGAAACTGTATTGCCTTTTACTTTCGATAAAACGTAGTCAGCAACAGCAACCAAAGTATACTCTTCGCCAAACATAGAACCATCTTCCGAAATAATTGCAAGTCTATCAACATCAGGGTCAACAACTACTCCGAAATCTGCTTTTTCCTTTACTACTAATTCTGAAATTTCGGTTAAGTTTTCTTTTAAAGGTTCAGGGTTGTGAGGAAAATCTCCGTTTGGAGTACAGTACAACTCAACAATGTTAGTTAATCCAAGAGCTCTAAGCATTTGAGGAATAGAAATTCCTCCTGTTGAGTTAACAGCATCAACAACAACTTTGAAATTGGCTTTTTCGATAATACTTTTGTTTACCAATGCCAACTCCATTATTTTATCAATATGTTGTTGTATGTATGTGTCATCCTTTTTTACAGATCCTAAATCATCAACTTCAACAAAATCAAAATCATCTCTCTCTGCAATATCCAAAATCATCAAACCTTCTTCTCCATTAAGAAATTCTCCCTTTTCGTTAAGCAGTTTTAATGCATTCCATTCTTTAGGGTTATGAGATGCTGTAAGGATTATTCCTCCATCAGCTTTTTCCATCATCACAGCCATTTCTACGGTAGGGGTTGTAGAAAGTCCAATGTCAAGAGTATTTATACCAACACCTTGCAATGTTGAAACAATTAAGTTCTGAACCATTTCTCCAGACATTCTAGCATCACGACCTACAACTACAGTTAGTCCTTCTTTATCTGAATTGCGTTTAAGCCATGTTCCGTATGATGCAGCAAATTTTACAGCATCAACAGGCGTAAGATTATCTCCTACTTTTCCGCCAATAGTTCCTCTAATCCCCGAGATAGATTTTATGAGTGTCATATATTTAAATTTCGTGTTTGTTAATCGACAAATATATAATAATGTACACAATAATAAACCCACATTTGTCAGTTTACTTCTATCGATTATCAGTGTATCGTTGGTATTAGATATGTGTTGTGAATCTACTCATTATTTAACTATAATTACTACTTCTATACTCACTTGTATAAGTGTTAATTATTGTGTTGATAATATTTTTCTAATTCCTAAATATCTACAGATGTTTACTCTACTTTTAAACTATAAAATCTTTAGTAAAAATGGGGTATAATTTAGATGATACAAGAAAAAAATTGGCTGATGTTTTCGAAACTAGCCTTGTTTCTGGTAGCATGCAATATTTTGACACTCATGAGTTTGTGGAGATTATTGATTTTTTTCTAGATCAAAATGAAACAGTAAAAGCTGAGAGAGCAATTAATAATGCATTAAATCAACATCCACATTCAACTTCAATTCAGATAAAAAAAGCCGATTGGTTATACGAAACCAATATGCTCGATGAGTCAGAAGAATTAATCGATGATATAATTGAGTTCGAGATTAGCAATTCTGAAGCTTTAGAACTCAAAGGAGATATTCTTATAAGAAAAGAAAATCAGAAAGAAGGTATTTTGTATCTACAGAAAGCGTTGATAGGTGCTGAAGATAAATCGGAACTATATTCGAAAATTGGTATTGAGCTAATGCAGATTGAAGAATTAGAGTTAGCATTACAGTTTTTCTTAACCTCACTAGATCACAATTTAGATGATGAGTCATCGTTGTACAACGCCACTTATTGTTATGAATTTTTGGGCAAACAATCCGAGTCTATTTCTTTCCTTTTGAAATATATTGACAGGGTACCTTACAGTCAGATTGCTTGGCATCAATTAGGACTTCTGTACTATATTATTGAAGATTACAAAAAAGCTATTTGGGCTTTCGATTACGCTACTGTTGTGGACGACGCCTTTTTAGGTGCATTTTTCGAGAAGGCTAAATGTCACGAAGAACTAGAAGAGTACAAGGAAGCAATAGATATTTATAAAAAAGTTCAAAATATGGCAGACCCTACAGCTTGGACTTATCACAGATTGGGAGATGTATATTTGAAAGTTGAAGATGCAGAGCAAGCCTTGGTTAATTTTTTCAATGCCATACACGAAGATCCAATGCATGCAGAAGCTTGGTATAAAATTGCACTTTTGTATTCTATTTATTCCCAATCTAAAAAATCGTTGGAGTACGCCGAAAGAGCTGTAGAAATAGAATTTGACAATATTTTATACAATACATTTTTGGCAAGACTATACATGCGACTTTCAAAATTTGAACAAGCAGATAAAATATACGAGAATCTTATTTCTTACGAAGTTGATGATGCAAATATTTGGATAGAATATTTTATTCTGTTGAATCAACTTGAGTTAAAAAATGATGCCGTAGATGTTTTGTTGAGATCGTTGAGTTATTTTCCCGAAAATGCTGAAATTTTATACCGATTGTCAGGTGTGCTTTTTGGTACTGATAGAGAAGAGGAAGCTGTAATTTTTATGAGAGAAGCGTTGAATATAGATTTCGATAAAAAAGAAGTGCTTAAAATTAATTATCCTCTGGTTTATCACAATGAGTATGTACAGGATATGATTTTTGCATTCAAACATCAAGATAAATTCTTCTAGTAGAGATGCGATGCTCCGTGTCATAATATGAATATTGATACATTACATAAATATAGGATAGGATTACAATTTTGCATGAGGGATAGAGCCGGCATCCCCCGATTTTTATCGGGGATATAGGTGAAAGCCCGATCCTGAAGTCCTAGCGTAAGGACATGCCCAGAGAATAATCATAATTGATAGCTTTATTCAATTTAATAATAAGATAAATAGTTGATATACGTCTAAAAACTTTATTTTTATATCAGTTAAATAAATCAACCCCCAAGATTTATCGGGGTAATAATTAACCTAAAACAACAACAAAAAATGACACATTTAAATATAGGAGATAAAGCACCCGATTTCAAAGGGTTAGATCAGAATGGCGAAGAGGTAAAATACTCTGATTATGCAGGTAAAAAAGTGGTTTTATTCTTCTATCCAAAAGCTAGTACACCTGGTTGTACTGCCGAAGCAAAAGATTTGAGAGATCACTACGAGGATTTAAAATCAAAAGGATACGAAGTTATCGGAGCTAGTGCCGATTCGCAAAAAAGACAACTCAATTTCTGTACTAAAAACGAGTTGCCTTACAAGTTAATTGCCGACGAAGAAAAGGAAATAATAAATGCTTACGGTGTTTGGGGTCCTAAAAAAATGGCAGGACGTGAGTACGAAGGTATTTATAGGACAACATTTGTAATTGACGAGAACGGAGTTTTAGAAGATGTAATTACCAAAGTAAAAACTAAAGAACACACAGCTCAGATTTTAACAAAAAGCTTATAGGATAACCGAAGTAAATTTCTATTTTTAACAGATAGAATATAAAAAGAAAACAGATTGAAAACCAAACAATTAGATTTAGATATAATGAGTTCAGACAAAGATGCGAAGTTAAAAGCGTTACAGATGACCCTCGACAAAATGGATAAAACCTACGGAAAGGGAGCTGTAATGAGGTTGGGAGATAGTGCAGTGGAAGAAGTAGAGGTAATTCCTTCTGGTTCTTTGGGAATTGATATAGCACTTGGTGTTGGAGGATACCCAAGAGGTAGAGTTGTTGAGATTTACGGACCAGAATCGTCTGGAAAAACAACCCTTACTTTACACGCTATTGCTGAAGTTCAGAAGCAAGGAGGTATAGCCGCTTTTATTGATGCAGAACACGCTTTCGATAGATTTTACGCTGAGAGTTTGGGAATTGATGTTGAGAATTTAATTATATCGCAACCAGATAATGGAGAGCAGGCTCTTGAAATTGCTGATAACCTTATCCGTTCGGGAGCTATAGATTTATTGGTAGTTGACTCTGTTGCTGCACTTACACCAAAAGCTGAGATTGAAGGAGAAATGGGAGATTCTCGTATGGGACTTCACGCTAGATTAATGTCGCAAGCTTTACGTAAAATGACAGGTTCGGTTAGTAAAACTAAGTGTACAGTTATTTTCATTAACCAATTGCGTGAGAAAATTGGTGTTATGTTCGGTAATCCTGAAACAACAACTGGAGGTAATGCATTGAAATTCTACGCTTCTGTTCGTGTTGATATTCGCCGTTCTACTCAAATTAAAAACGCTGATGCTGTAATTGGTAATAGAACAAAGGTTAAGATTGTAAAGAATAAAGTAGCACCACCTTTCCGTACTGCAGAATTTGATATTATGTATGGCGAAGGAATTTCTAAGGTTGGAGAAATTATAGATCAAGGAGTTGAGCACGGAATTATCAAGAAAAGTGGATCGTGGTTTAGCTACTCTGAAACTAAACTTGGTCAGGGACGTGATTCTGTTAAAAAAATAGTTTTAGATAACCCTGAGTTGTTAGTAGAACTTGAAGAAAAAATTAAGAAGGCCATCAAAGGAGATGATGCTGAGGAGTAATCACCAATGAATATAAAACAGGAAGGCCGTTCGATTAATATTGAACGGCCTTTTTTGTTTTAAAGATGTAGCTTTAAAACAATGAAAACGTAATGATAAAAGCAATTAACAGATATTATTTCAATAGCTTCAGGAATCTTTCTAGGGAGGTTTGGTGGCTATCGTTGATAACTTTTATCAACAGAGCAGGAACTATGGTTATTCCTTTCCTCACAATTTACTTAACAAGACATCTTGATTTTTCTTTGAGTCAGGTAGGTTGGATAATGATGAGTTTTGGAGGAGGATCTGTTGTGGGTTCTTGGCTAGGAGGTAAACTTACCGATAGATTTGGTTACTACAAAGTAATGAGTATTAGTTTGTTCCTAACAGGTTTAATGTTTATTTCCTTGCAATTTCTCACCACTTTCTATACTGTCTTAATTGCTGTTTTTTTTGTGATGAGTATTGCCGATACATTCCGGCCAGCTCTTTTTGTTGCATTAAAACAATTTAGCAACGACGAAACTCAAACTCGATCTGTAACACTTATAAGGCTAGCCATAAATCTTGGTTTCTCTATGGGTCCAGCAATAGGAGGTTTTATAATTACTAATTGGAGTTACTCAGGTTTATTTTGGATAGATGGTATTACTTGTATTATTGCCACTTTGGTATTTGTGATGGTTATTAGAAATGTAGAAGATGTTATTTCAGAAGATGTAGGAGTAGAGGATAATGTAAACTTAATAGAAAATATACCTGTTTATAAAGATAAGAGATATATGCTTTTCATACTTGTTACATTTTTGATGGGTTTTGTTTTTATGCAAGTATTTTTTACGGTTCCAATTTTTTATAGAGAAGTTTTCAATATCAATGAGGAACAAATAGGTTTGTTATTATCTATGAATGGATTGTTGATATTCTTTTTGGAGATGCCTCTGGTACACGAAGTAGAATTGAGAAATATTTCAAAAATAAAGATAATCAGGTACAGCCTTTTTCTAATAGCCATAAGTTATTTTGTTTTCAATATTGATGGAGGTATTTGGATTCTGATTGTAAATATGTTGTTTATTACAGTTGGCGAAATGTTTGGATTTCCATTTACAAACTCAATTGCAATGACTAGTGCTCCCAAGGGAAAGGAAGGTAGTTACATGGCAATGTACACAATGGCATTTTCGCTAGCTCATCTCTTTAGTGCTAAGCTAGGTTTTATATGGATAGATAGTTTTGGGTTTGCAACAACTTGGTACATCGTTGGAGGTATAGGACTTGTGGCATTTGTTTTATCCTTTTGGATTAAACGTATAGAGAGTTAATAGTTTCAAAATATTGAGGGTATATTCCTAAATGAGTTTTAATAGAGGAGTTTAGAGTGTTTTAAGCTCTAGTCTATTTGTGCTTTGGAAAACAACAAAGAAGCAAATGCCACAAACATCAACGCAGAATAAACAGCAATCCACAGCATAGTATTGGGTAAGGAAATACCTAATCCCAGTGAAACAAGTAAGAATTCTGTTCCTAACCATCCACTCCAAAAGAAAACATTATATATTTTTAAACGAGGTAGCAAGTTTAATTCTTGGAATAAGAAAATAAGAAAAGGGGTTACAATACCTAAGAATATCCAATGCAGGTAAGCTATTTGTAAAAAATGATTCCCTACATTAAACCAAGGTTGGTAAGGTAGGTTTACAATCAACTCGAAAAGATATTTGCTTTCCCAAATTATCATTATCACCATTAAGATAACCTTAGTTCCTTTTGTAAAAATATCTTCTGAAAATATAACACTTTTAAGCATGGGAACTAAAACCATGTAAAAACCTAAGAGTTGTATTGCACTATTTAAGAAGAATAAGTATTCTGTCCAGACGGGGAAATTAAGCCAGTAGAGGCTATCAAAATAACTAACTATTAATGTTGAAAACATCAGGTATAAACCTAGTTGATATTTCTTACCAACTATAAGTATCGTTTTTCCTTCGAGGTATGAAACTAAAATTGAAATAATCGTGAAAACAAACCAAGTATTGTAGTGAAAATGCAAATAGAAATTAATACCAATATTTATGCTTTCTCCTTCAAATATTACTCCATTCTTTATTAGAGGAATAAGAATAGGTCCAACGCTAGATATTAAAAACCCAATAATACCTAGTTGTAATGGGGTTCTAAGTTTTGTAGAAATAGTTTTTGATTTCTGAAACATTTTTAACATTCCCCAGTAAGCAACAACTATGTGAATACTTAGTAGGGCAATAGGAATTTTGCTATAACCAAATGCAAAGAAAGATAAAAATATAAGATTGCTAATTGCAAACTCTACCCAAAACCAAATTCTGAATGTCTTATTATCGAACAAATTGGTAATTACAAATTTGTTAATCATCCAAATTAAAGCACTAAATACCCAACCTAAAAATGCTAAATGAGAATGTGCTTGGCGTAAGTTATATTGGTTAAATTCAAGATTTATAAAAGGAGCTAATCGCAATAGTAAGCCACCTCCTGCAGCTACAGCCAAAGTTGCAATAATAAATTTTACTCCTATATTTTTATTAATCAAACTCACTACTAATTACTTATTACTAATCACAACTAACTAAACTTAGCTATAAATCTTTATTAAAAAATACTCCCGAATTACTTTTTCTTTCTTTAGAATGCTCAACAATTAATTGAGAAATACTTAAAAGGTTTCTAAATTCTAGAGACTTTATAGTGTAGGCTTTGCTATGAATTAACTTCTCGAAATTACTTGATATTTTTTCAACTTCTTTTGCCATAGTATTTATTGATTCGTCAGACTTTTCTACAGCCATGTACGAACTCATAAGCCATTGTAATTTTTTACGAAGTTCTTTTAAAGGTAAGTCTAGCGATATATTTTTGTTGATAACAGGATGCCAAAAATCGTCGACATCTACTTCAAATTCAATATTATCAAATTCGTTTAAAGTATTTTTATACGATTGATTGGCATACACAACGGCTTCTAACAACGAGTTTGATGCTAGTCTATTTGTGCCATGTAAACCTGTTGACGAACATTCGCCACAAGCATACATGCCATTTAAAGAGGATTTTCCTTTTTTGTTTACCGAAATCCCCCCGCACAAATAATGAGCAGCAGGTGCTACAGGTATGTAATCCTTTTTTAGGTTAAGTCCTAATTCTTTGCACTTAGCAAAGATTACAGGAAAATGTTTTTCGAATCCGTTGTCTTGAATATGAGTAACATCAAGGTAAACGTAAGGAATAGTTGAATTTCTAATCTCATTTAGATTGGCTCTTGCAACAATATCTCTTGGCGCTAAATCTTTGCGAACATCATATTTTTCCATGTAAGCTTCGCCATTTTCATTTCTAAGTATTGCCCCTGCTCCACGTACAGCTTCTGAGATTAAAAAAGCTCTATCACCAATATCTCCAAAAAGAGCTGTAGGATGAAATTGCACCAATTCCATACCTTCTACATTTGCTCCAATACGATATGCAAGTGCAATACCATCGCCAGTAGCAACATTAGGATTTGTTGTAATTTTATAAACCTGACCAATTCCTCCAGTAGCTATAAATACAATTTTAGAGACAACGGTTTCTACCTTTTCACTCTCAGCATTGTAAATATATGCTCCAATAACTCTGTTGTTACTTTTGTTGTTTATTAGCTCTAATGCAAAATTATGATGTAGAAGTTCTATGTTACTTAGGTTTTCAGCCTGTCGTAGTAATTTGTCCTGAATCTCTTTACCTGTAAAATCTTTGTGATGAAGAACTCTATTTTTGCTGTGTCCTCCTTCGAGACCTAAGTCATATTTGCCTTTATTATTCTTGTCGAAATCTACTCCCCAGTTTATAAGATCATCAATAGATTCAGAAGCTTCACTTACAACCATTTCAACAATTTCCTTGTCGTTTTTATGATCTCCTGCAATCATGGTATCCTCAACGTGTTTGTTTACCTGATCGTTTGAACATGGTAATACACCTGCAATTCCACCCTGAGCATACTGTGTATTTGAATTGTCGAATCCTTCCTTAGAAAGAACCATTATTTTTGATTTAGGCCATTTTGATGCTACCTTAATAGCATAACTCAATCCCGCAATTCCTGCTCCAATTACTAGAAAATCTCTTTTAATCATTTATGGAAAGCTTTAAGCTTATGATTTTTGATTCTAAATAAGTTTACTGTATTCAGTAAAAAGCTATATTTTTTATTTCGACATTTCCAACATCCTATTTATAGAAGGAAGTGCTAGGTCTATTGTTTCTTGCTCCAAGATAACCTCTGGAGTATCATTTTTCATGCAATTATAAAGCTTTTCTATAGTATTCATTTTCATGTATGTACATTCGCTACAATTGCAAATATAATCGTCTTTTACAGGTACTGGGATTAGAGTTTTGCTTGGCGCAACCTTCTTCATCTCGTGAAGTATTCCCATTTCTGTAGCAACAATAAATGATTTAGCTTCTGCTGTTTTTACGTACTCAATAAGTTTAGCGGTAGAACCTATAAAATCTGCAACGTTTAATACGGGTGCTTCTGATTCTGGATGAGCAATAAGTTCAGCTCCAGGATTCTCTTTCATTAAATCGGTAATTTTTTCTAGAGAAAAAGCTTCGTGAACCATGCACGAACCATCCCAAAGAATCATATCTCTTCCAGTTTGTTTATTGATGTATGCACCAAGATTCCTGTCTGGACCAAAAATTATTTTTTCATCTGCCGGTAATTGATTAATCAATTTTTCGGCATTAGAAGAAGTTACAACTAGATCTGTAACTGTTTTTACAGCTGCCGATGCATTTACATATGTAATAACTGTGTGATCGGGATGTTTCTCTACAAAAGGTTTAAACTCTTCTATTGGGCATGATTCTGCCAACGAGCAACCTGCTTCCATATCGGGTAAAACTACTTTTTTTGAAGGGTTAAGAATTTTTGCAGTTTCTGCCATAAAATGTACTCCGCAAAAAACAATTATATCGGCATCAACATTAGCAGCTATTTGTGCTAATTGTAAACTGTCGCCTACATAATCACCCAATTCTTGTATCTCAGGTATTTGGTAGTAATGAGCTAGAATTACCGCGTTCTTTTCTTTTTTTAATCTCTTTATTTCAGCTACGTAGTCTATGCTTGCGTTCGCTGTATTTGAATCTGTTAATGCCATTTTTCTCTATTTCTTGAAAATCGAAAATTTTGCCAAATTTAGTATTTCTTTTAATATGTTGAGTTGTTTAATTGCCTTATGTTTAGTTGTTGTAAGTATCAGTTTTACACTCTACATTCAACAAAAATCAACACTTAATAAACAGAAGCTTTAACACCCTCTTTTTGCAATCTTTGAGAGATTTCTTCAAGTTTATCGGCATCTATAGTTTCTAAGTTATCTGTAGGAGTATCTCGTTCTAGAGAGTAAATCATAACATCACTCGGATTTATTTTTTTAACAAGTTCTATCCATGCCGAAACTTCTTCTTCGGTAGTATTATCGAATTTATCTCCTTTGTATTCTCCTCTCAAGAATAGTGTTTGAATAACTACTTTATCTGCTAATTTTTTGTAATGCTCTGCCAAATATTCTAACGATCTTTTTGTCTTTGGTCTGTCAATAAGGTGATAAGTTTTATCGGTACCAGCATCTAGTTTTAGTACAGGCAAATCTACCTTGTGTAGAGCCTCTCTTATTCCGTCTTTGTTAATTAACAATCCATTAGATAAAACTGCAACATTAGCTTTAGGGTAATACTTATCTCTCAGAGCCATAGATAAGTCTATAATTCTAGGGAATTCAGGATGAACAGTAGGTTCTCCGTTACCCGCAAATGTGAAAGAATCTACATTTACACCTTCAGCTTTTATTTTTATTAAGTAGTTTTCAAACTCTTCAGCAACCTCTTCGTAACTTGGCAATTCTATTTTATGATTTGGTGGTAATGTCCAACCACACTCACAGTAAACACAATCAAGGTTACATAACTTATAGTCGTTTGGCAAAAGGTTAATTCCTAGCGAATCGCCAAACCTTCTACTTTTGATTGGTCCAAATATCGTTTTGTCGAATAAAAAAGTCCCCATTGTTTTTTCTTTTTCTAATGATAGAAGAATTTAAGGTCGCAAATGTAAAATATTTAAAATCATTCTTGATAGTGGATGTAATTAATTTTGAAGATTTTAGTTGAAGGATGTAGAAGGGAAAAGAATTAAAAACCTTCAATACTAATCTCATACATTTTATTCCAATGTTTTCCTGTAATTAAGAAATTACCATTGTTAAGTTTTGCAATGCCGTTTAGTACACCTTGCCTTCTATGTTTTTCAGCAATATCTCCAAAATATAAATTGTATAAAACAGCTCCTGTATTATAATCAATAACAACGATGATATCCTTTGTGAAAACATTTGCAAACAAGAATCCATCTACATATTCCAATTCATTTACATATTTTATCATCCCCTTATTGTCGTATACCTGAAGTATTTTTGCTATAGAATAGCTATTTGGGTTTAGAAAATAAATACTATTTGTACCATCAGACATTATCAAATTAGTGCCATCGTTTGTCAATCCCCAACCTTCAAAATCAATGGGAGTGTCTCTGATGTCTATAAGTGATAAATCATCAGGATTAAAAGTTAGTATTTTGTGTTTTCTGTATGTAAGCCCATAAAGTTTGTCGTTCAAAATTGTTATTCCTTCAGCAAAAATATCATCATCATATTTATACTCTTCTCTTTTTAATTCGGCTTCTACATTGTATTTTAAAAGTCTAGATTTTTTGTATTCCCCACCCGATTCGTATATTTTTCCTTTGTACTGCTCTAGTCCTTCTGTGTAAGTATCAGATCCGTGGCGGTAAGTATTTATAATTTTATATTTAAGATCAGCCACATCGTTGCTAGGATATACAATTATTTTCCTTTTAGCTTGTTTCTTTTTGCCTTCAAAAGAATACTCGAAGCTAAGATTGTTTTCTCCAATTCTGAATATAGTAGGATCTATATATATTTTATTTTCCGATTTTAGATCATTTACTGTTAAGTCAAAATCAATATCTGACTTAATTTTAAGTGTATCACCAAAATGATAAACGGTAGAAGTATTAATATCTGAAAAAGGAATCATTTCTCTTTCGCAAGATTGAGATACAAGTGTGTAAATTATAAATAATGCTGTAAGAACTTTCGAAATCATCTTTTGTAAATTAAAAACAAGGAGCAAATTTATAAAAGGAATACTTAAATATGTAGATAATATCTATCTGTTTTAATACTATTTTGTAAGTATGTTATAGCATAAGCATATATAAGTATAACAACAATTGAATTAATAAAACTACTAAAGTGTTAATAAATTGAATTAATTTTGTGCCTTTGATATATAAAAGACATTGTTCTAAAAAAGCGTCAACATTATTAATGATCTTGTACTTGCTAATAGCAATCTCAAATTTTTAATAATTATGAACTACTCGAACAAATAGTAAGTATCAACCTATACAAATAAAATCAATAATGAAAATAATAGGACAGTTAGCAATAATTCTTGCGGTTTACCTCTCAGGATTATTATTAGAGCATATTTTTAGTTTACCTCTTCCGGGAAGTATAATCGGTTTACTATTGATGTTGTTACTACTTCATTTAAATATTATTAAGGTTGAAAAAATAAAGCAGGTATCAGATTTTTTTCTAAATAATATGATGTTTTTCTTCATACCTGCTACTGTTGGAATAATGGCTAGTTATCAAATACTCGAAGGTTTTTTACTTAAAATCATTGTATTAGTAATGATTTCAGTATTGATAACAATTTCGATTACAGCTTTAGTTGTTCAGTTTATTGCAAAACGAAAAGACAGAAATAATGGATGAATTTTTCGAAAACCCTATATTCGGTTTATTCTTAACGTTGGCAATTGGATGGTTAGGAGTTAAGATACGAGATAAGAGTGGTAAGAATTGGGTTAATCCAATGCTTTTATCAGTATTAATGGTAATTGTGGTTTTGCTGACTTTAGATATACCTTACGAGAGCTACAAAAAAGGAGGAGACCTAATACACATGTTTCTTGGTCCAATTACAGTTGTGCTTGCAGTTCCTCTTTACAGTAATCGGGATTACTTGAAAAAATATTCTAAATCTATATTAGTAGGTATTCTATTGGGTTCTTTTTCGGCATTGATTTCGGTAGTTTTTCTTTCAAAACTATTTGGACTAGACGAATTTTTGATGAAATCAATTATGGGTAGATCTGTAACTACCCCAATTGCTTTAGCAATTGCTGATATGTTAAAAGCCAATCAATCTATAGTGATAATTGCCGTTTCAATTACAGGTGTATTCTCTATTCTTATAGTTCCTTTTGTTTATAAACTTCTTAAAATAACTCATCCGATTGCGAAAGGTGTTGCATTAGGTACTGCTGCCCATGCAATAGGTACAGGAAAAGCAATGGAATACGGGCCTCTTGAAGGTGCAATGAGTGCACTTTCTATTGGAATAGCCGGAGTCTTTACTATTGTTTGGATTCTAATTTTTCAAGTGATTGGTTTTATTTAAAGACTCTTCTTATTTCTAATTCCAAGAAAAATTAGAGACAAAATAAATACATGTTATCCCTCCAGATACTCATAAGTATTTATCAATTATATCTGCTAATAAGTACTCAAAACTATCTCCTTTTTCCATAACTCATCATCAATTAAATCACTTTGTCAATAAACAGTGTGAAAGTTGAAAAAAAACATTAATTTTGCACACTATTTTTTTAGAGATAAAAGAGTTAATTATATTGGAGTTTATGGGAAAGTTGCTAGCAATTGATTTTGGAACTAAGCGTATAGGATTGGCAGAAACCGATCCCTTACAAATAATTGCTTCTGGATTAGATACTATAGAAAACAAGAAAATATTTGAGTTTTTAGACGGTTATCTAAAGAGTGAGCAGGTTGATGAAATTATAGTAGGAGAGCCAAAACGAATGGATGATACTCCTTCTGAAAGTGAAAAACACATAAAACCTTTTATAGAAGAGCTCGAAAAAAAATATCCTAATATTCCTATTAAACGTTTTGATGAACGTTATACTTCAAAAATGGCATTTCAAACCATGATTGATAGTGGAATAGGAAAAAAGGCAAGAAGAAACAAAGGCTTGATAGATAAGATTAGTGCAACAATTATTTTACAATCTTACATGGAAAGCAAACAGAGTTTTTAGAATAAAAATAAGAATATGATATTACCAGTAGTAGCCTATGGCGACCCCGTTCTTCGTAAAGAATGTAAAGACATAGATAAAGATTATCCGAAATTAGATGCATTTATCGCAAACATGTGGGATACAATGTACAATGCTAATGGCGTAGGTTTAGCTGCTCCACAGGCAGGACGTGCAATTAGATTATTTACAATAGACGCTAATCCTTTTGCCGAAGAAGGCGAAGAAGATTTCGAGTTTTTAAAAGACTTTAAAAGAGTTTTTATTAATGCCGAAATTATCGAGAGAAGAGGAGAAGAATGGGCTTTTAACGAAGGTTGTTTAACAATACCTGATGTTCATGAAGATGTTTTTCGTCCTGAAACTATTGTTATGGAGTACTACGATGAGAATTGGGAATTTCATACCGAAGAATTTAATGGATTAGCTGCTAGAGTTATTCAGCATGAGTACGACCATATCGAAGGGATTTTGTTTACCGATAGGTTATCTAGCTTAAAAAAGCGCTTGATAAAAGGGAAGCTTACTAGTATATCTAAAGGAAAAGTTGATGTTGATTACAACATGAGATTTCCGTTAAAAAAAGGAAGACAATAAAATAGTTAAGAATTAATAATCATAAGTTTTGAGTTAGGTAGTAAAAAATCAGTTTAACTGATTTACTGCATTACTGTTTACTCATCACTATTTTAAAAAATACAAAAGATGAATTTAGAAGGAATTATTTCAATAGCTGGAAAAGGTGGATTGTATAAATTATTGTCACAATCTCGTGGTGGATTTATAGTTGAGTCTCTAGTAGACGGTAAACGTTTTCCAGTACAATCAACAAACAATGTTAGCTCGTTGAGTGATATTGCAATGTACACTTACGAAGAGGAGGTTCCTTTGGTTGAAGTATTTAATAATATTGCTAAGAAAGAAAACGAAGGTCTAACACTAAATCACAAAGAGAGCGCAAAAGTATTGAAAGAATATTTCTCTACTGTACTTCCTGATTTTGATGAAGATAGAGTTTACAATTCTGACATTAAGAAAGTTTTTCAATGGTATAACCTACTTCACGGAGCTGGATTAGTTAAAATATCTGAAGAGAAAGAAGATACTATCGAGGATGCTGATGTAGTTTCTGAAGACTAGTATCTACAAAATATACACTGATTAATTTTCAGTGATAAATATCAAAACACCGTATATTCGCAATTGTGATTATGGTGTTTTTTTATGATTAGTTATTAGTAATGCTGTAATTTAGTAAAACAGCTAAATCATTAAAACTGCATAACTGTTTTACTGCATAACTGTTTTACTGTATCACTGCTTCACTAAATTACAAAATATGAATTCACGACAAGATAAAATAAAAGCATTTGAGCGTTTGTTAGATATAATGGACGAGTTACGTACAGGTTGCCCCTGGGATAGAAAACAAACCCTAGAGAGTTTACGTCATCTAACCATAGAGGAGGTTTATGAGTTGGGAGATGCTATTTTAGATAACGACCTTGAAGAAGTGAAAAAGGAACTTGGAGATGTTTTGCTTCATATAGTTTTTTATTCAAAAATTGGTTCGGAGTTGGGAGCGTTTGATATTGCAGATGTTGCAAATTCAATAAGTGATAAGTTAATTTTTCGCCATCCTCATATCTATGGGGATGTTGATGTTGAAGACGAAGAAGAAGTAAAACGTAACTGGGAAGCTCTAAAAATGAAAGAAGGTAGAATTTCCGTTTTGGAAGGAGTCCCAAAAACTTTACCCGCTTTAGTAAAAGCATCACGTATTCAAGACAAGGCAAGAGGAGTAGGTTTCGATTGGGATAATGCCGAAGATGTTTGGAAAAAGGTAGAAGAAGAAACTGCTGAATTTTTGGAAGCTAAAGAGGCTAACGATAAAAAAGCAATGGAAGAGGAATTTGGTGATTTGATGTTCTCGTTGGTTAATTACGCAAGGTTTATGAAAATAAATCCAGAGGATGCTTTAGAGAAAACTAACAAGAAATTTATAAAACGTTTTCAGTACATAGAAAAGAAGGCAAAAGAAAACGGAATAGAAATGAGTGATATGTCCCTAGAAGAAATGGATGTTTTTTGGAATGAAGCGAAGAAAACTGTTTAACTGATTAATTGTTGAATTGTTGCCCCAATAGCTATCTGGGGTGAGTTGATTACAAGAAATCGTCATCTCGACCAACGACAGGAGTGGAGAGATCTTTTCACTCAACTAAGATGTTATTTCATCACGATTTCACGACTTCACTAAAAACTAAAAAAATGAAAATACTACTAATGTCTGATACTCACGGAACGCTTGATGAGTTGATGATAAAATACATAAATACTGTTGATGAAGTTTGGCACGCTGGAGATATTGGCAATGTTGACGTTACTGATAGTATCAAAAAAATTAAACCCCTACGAGCAGTTTATGGCAATATTGACGGAACAGAATTACGCAAGGAATTTCCTCTTCACAATAGATTTGAAATTGATGGTGTAGATGTGTGGCTCACTCACATTGGTGGTTACCCAGGAAACTACGCTTACGAGCTAAGAAGTGAAATAAAAAAAAATCCGCCTAAGCTATTTATTAGTGGGCATTCTCATATTTTGAAAGTAATAAATGATCAGAAGTTAAACTTGCTTCACATGAATCCTGGTGCAATTGGTAAATCTGGTTTTCATAAAAAACGTACAATGTTACGTTTCGAAATTTCTGATTCTACAATTAAGAATTTAGAAGTTATAGAACTGGGAGATAGGTAGTCTTAGAGTTGCGGGTTACGGGTTACGGGTTGCGGGTTGTGGAAGGGAAATATTTATAATCTTTAAGCGGTATAGATTGCTTCGCATACCTTTACAATTGTCTTGAAAATGTCATTATAGAAAGTAAACTTTCGTTATACCGTTTATACCAACTACACATCAAAATGCACATTCTATTTTTTACCTAGCTCAACTACATTTTATGGTTTAGTTCTAAACATCATCACAAATAACACAGCCCTTAATACTAATATTTATAATAATACATGTAATTATGTGCCAATTCCCACTTTACGCTTTTAGTCCTCAATGGCAATACTATTCACAAACACGTTAGGCGGGTCTTTTGCCCAAAAGCAAAAGCCAGTCTAACGTGTTGTTCATAGGTCTTCCCATTTCTGGGCTAACACTACAATTGGGGGCATAAAAGTAAAAAGAGATGATTGTTAGAACTTAGCCCATTTTATTTAAAATTTAGTCCATAACTAAGTCTATACAATAAATTTTAAATTCATATAACAGAACTATACTTCGAATATAAAATAGCATTTTGAAATGAAATTAGTATTATCCAATTGTGGTAGGGATTGCTTCGCGTCCCTTTGCTTCAGTCTTGAGAATACAGCACTTCATAAAGGAAACTTTATTCGTGGCATCCATCCTGAAGCGGTAGGGATAGAGGCGGCATCCTTTTTTTAACTCGGGGGGGCGACTTTAAGTCGCACTCCGAGTTAAAAAAAGATATAGCCGAAAGCCCGCTCGACCGCCCAAATAAAAATTACAAAAAAAGTCCAAGCTGAATTAACAACTTGGACTTTATATTTTATAAACTAATATTAATTAGTCATTCATAGAAATTAAGAATTCTTCGTTATTCCTTGTTCTCTGAATCTTCTTTTTCATATTTTCAATTGCTTCAAGTGGTGTAAAATCGGCAATATAATTTCTTAATACCCACATACGCTGTGCAGTTGAGGCATCTAGCAACATATCGTCTTTACGTGTGCTTGAAGAAATAAGGTCGATAGCTGGATAAATACGACGGTTAGAAATTTTTCTATCCAATTGTAATTCCATGTTACCTGTTCCTTTAAATTCTTCGAATATAACTTCGTCCATTTTAGAACCTGTGTCTATAAGTGCAGTGGCAATAATGGTAAGCGAACCACCATTTTCGATATTACGAGCAGCACCAAAGAAACGTTTTGGTTTGTGAAGAGCGTTTGAGTCAACTCCTCCAGAAAGCACTTTACCCGATGGTGGCGAAACTGTGTTGTAAGCTCTTGCCAAACGAGTAATGGAATCTAAGAGTATAACTACATCATGCCCAGATTCTACCATACGCTTTGCTTTTTCTAAAACAATGTTGGCAACTTTTACATGTCTGTCTGCTGGCTCATCAAAAGTAGATGCTACAACTTCTCCATTTACACTACGTTGCATATCTGTAACCTCCTCTGGACGTTCGTCTATTAGCAATACCATCATGTAAACCTCTGGATGATTTGCTGCAATTGCATTTGCAACTTCTTTCAATAAAACTGTTTTACCAGTCTTTGGTTGTGCTACAATCATACCACGTTGTCCCTTACCAATAGGCGAAAACAAATCTATAATACGTGTAGATATTGTACTCTGCTTTTCTGCCAACTTAAATTTTTCTGTTGGAAAAAGAGGGGTCAAGTGCTCGAAAGCAACTCTATCGCGGATAAAGTCTGGCTCACGACCATTTATTTTTTCAACTTTTATAAGTGGGAAGTATTTCTCGCCTTCTTTTGGAGGTCTAACATTTCCTCTAACCGTATCTCCTGTTTTTAATCCGAATAATCTTATTTGCGATTGGGATACATAAATATCATCAGGAGACGATAAGTAGTTATAATCAGAAGAACGCAAGAAACCGTAACCATCTTGCATAATCTCTAATACACCTTCGCTAGTAATAATACCTTCGAATTCGTGCTCTGGAGATTTATACCGACTTTTATTCTTGTAATCACTTTGCTTACGAGGCCCTTTGTTATCTGGTCTTTTGTTTAACTGGTTAGGATTTTCTCTCTTATCCTGTTTTTGGTTAGGATTATTTGCCTGCCTATGATTTGGCTCTCTTTTCTGAACCTCTTTTGTAGGTTGTTCTCTTTGTTGTTTTGGAGCATCCTGACTTTTCTCTAGACTTTGATTTTGTGTTTCCTGTTGAGGAGCTTTAGGTCTTAAATCTATTTTTGCAGCACGAGAATTATGTGATTTAACTACCTTACTTTCTACTTTTTTGTTTTCTTCCTTAACAGCATCGTTTTTAGAAATAACTTCTTTTTTGATTGCGGGTCTAGGATTCGGTTTTTTTGCATCTTTAACAATTCCACTAGCTTCTGCTCGTTTTCTAGCTTCAACCTTTGCTCTAGGAGTAGGTTTGTTAACTTTTTTTGGAAGTGTATCTTCTGTAGTTTTTCCAGCTATTTCAGTTGCTTGAGTTTTTGCAACTACCTTAACTTTCTCTACCGCTTTGACTTTTTCTGTTTCAATTTTTACCTTTTTTATTTCAGAAGGATTGTCAGCTTGAAAGTCTAGTATTTTATATACTAGATCAGACTTATTTAGTTGACTTGTTTTTTTTAGGTTTAATTGTTTTGCAATAGCCTGCAAATCAGAAAGCTTTTTTTGCTTTAGATCTTCAATACCAAACATTTGAATATAGAATTAAATTGTGTTTTTTGATCTTAAAAATATTATGAAAGATTGTTTTAATACTTTTGAGAGTATTGTGAGTTTTTACTTAATTTGAAGTAAGTTAATTTGAAGTATTACCTCGAAATCGATGCAATTATACAACAATATTTTGTTTTACTACCTACAAAAATAAAGAATATTGTATTACTTTTGCCAAACAAATAAAAAATAGCGAAAAATGATTCAAAGAATTCAGTCTGTATATTTATTGATTGTGGCAATTTTGGCAGGATTAGGAATATACTCTCCATTGTGGATAAATGATAAATTAATTATTGTTAAAGGCTTTGATAATATTTATATTTTAGCTTTATTTGCTTCAGTAATCGTTCTTTCTGTGCTGTCAATATTTCTATATAACAATAGGAAATTACAGTTCGTTTTAGTTCGATTTAATATCTTGATCAACATTATACTGTTGGGCGTTTTCGGATATTATACACAAACACTTTCCGGAGAAACTTTGGTTTCTGAGAAGGAAATTGGGTTAATCATACCTTTTGTTTCAATAGTATTTTTATACTTGACTAACACAGCAATTAAAAAGGATGAAGATCTCGTGAAATCTGTAGATAGATTACGATAACGCATAAAGACAGCTTTAGTTAATATATATATGCGTATTAAAGAGTTCTGTGAAAACAGAGCTCTTTTTTAGTTTTGCAAAGAGGTTAAAGGGAGTGTTGTATTGAAGCTGAAGCATCAATTTCTTTATATGTATCGTCGCTATGCGACTTGAAATTTGGGTATTTTATGTTCTTTTGAAGCTAAAGCATAAATTTCTTAATATATGTTGTAGCTATACAACGTGGCTTTTGATTTATCAAAACACACTTTGGTTCTAATAGTGAGATTTGAGACTCATCTGACGAAATTACAAACAAAAGTTATTGCTAATATAAAGGCAAAAAATATTACTAACATCAAACAATCTTCATTAGCCACAGTTTAATATATTTGTACAGTTTTATTCAATACACAAAACACATTTATCAAAAAAGTATAAATGTTCAAATAGATTGATTTTATGATTCCTAGAGGAAAGATTAAAGATAAAAGAAAGGCAATATTAGATTCTTCGCTTGAGCTAATTGCTCTACAAGGTTTTCACGGCACTTCTATGAAACAAATAGCAGATAATGCCAAAGTTGCAGCAGGAACTATATACGTATATTTCACAAAAAAGGATGATTTAATTCACCAACTATTTGTAGAAATAAGAGAAGAACTAAACGAAGTTGTTTTTGGAGGATTCAATTCTGAAATAAGTTTCAAAGAAAATTTTATGATATTGTGGAACGAAGTTTTAGAATACTATTTGAGTTTCCCTTTAAAATACAATTTCTTAGAACAATTCTCTATATCTCCATTTATCAACGATATTACTCTCGAAGAAGGCACTCAGGCTTTAGCACCTGCCTACTCCCTTTTCAGAGATGCTCAAAAAGAAGGAACTCTTAAACAGCTACCTATTTCTGCTCTTATTGCCCTTACACATGGTCCTATTGTTGCCCTAGTAAAAATGAATAATATTGGAGAAATTGTTATAGAAGAGAAGATTGATAAAAAACAATTTGCTGAGGCTTCTTGGTTTAGTATTTCAAATTAGTGAATAATAAAATATGAAAATGATTAAATAAAAAAACCATGCAGAGTATTAAGACCATTGCTTTTGACGCTGACGATACCCTTTGGGTAAACGAACCTCTTTTCAGAATAAACGAAGATAAATTCGATAGCCTACTAAAAAGTTATATTGACGATGATAAGATTACATCTAAGCTATACGACACCGAACTAAGAAATCTAAAGCATTTTGGTTATGGAATTAAAGGTTTCATCATTTCTATGATAGAAACTGCTATAGAACTTACAAATGGTGAAATTAAAGGTTGCGATTTAAAAAAGATTATAGATTGGGGAAAAGAACAAATTGATCATCCAGTTAATATTATTGATGGTATTCCTGAGGTTTTAGAAAAACTTAAAAAGAAATATGAATTGATGATAATAACCAAAGGAGATTTGTTTGATCAGGAGAGTAAAATTGCTCGTTCTGGATTAGCCGATTATTTTGATATTATTGAAATTGTTTCTGAAAAAGATGAAGACACTTACTCTTCCCTTCTAAAAAAGCACAACATAAATTCTGATGAATTATTGATGATTGGTAATTCATTAAAATCAGACATCTTACCGCTTGTAAAACTTGGAGCAAAAGCCATACACATACCTTTCCATACAACTTGGGTTCACGAAGAAGTAAACTCAAAAGACCTTGACAATTCTGAATACGTAACAATAGATAAGGTTATTGATGTTTTAAAAATTATATAGATTACAATACACCCTAATAACATGTCGCATTGTGACGGATTAAATATTAAAAATATTGCTTCAGATTCATTAATAAAACGCAAAAAAGGCTCCAATAAATTGGAGCCTTTCTGTAATAAGTTTGAAACTAATATTATGCAAGTTTTACATCAACTGCATTTAATCCTTTTCTTCCTTCTTTCAATTCAAAAGTAACTTCGTTACCTTCTGTTACTTCGTCAATTAGACCTGAGATGTGTACAAAGTATTCTTTGTTATCTGCATTGTCTACAATGAATCCAAATCCTTTAGAGTCATTAAAAAATTTTACTGTTCCTGTCATAATGAAAACAAAAGTAAATCATTTAGTTAAGACAAAAAACATAATAATGTTTTTTTTAAATAAAAAAGGGCAAGCACGCTTGCTCACCCTTAATCATCAACTTATCAGTAAGTTATATCTTAAATTATTTGATTGCCATAAGCTCTACATCAAAAATCAATGCTGCATTTGGAGGAATTACTCCACCAGCACCAGCTGCACCGTAAGCTAAATCAGAAGGGATAACAAAACGAGCTTTGTCTCCAACTTTCAATAACATAATTCCTTCGTCCCAACCTGGTATAACTTGCCCAATACCAACTTGAAAATCAAGAGGTTGATTTCTATTGTATGAAGAATCAAATACTTTACCATCTAGCAACGTACCTTTGTAATGTACACTTACTCCCTGTCCTTTATTTGGTTGAACATCTCCTTTCCCTTTTTGAATCATCATGTAGTAAAGTCCAGATTCAGTTTGAGTAAATCCAACAGTGTGTTCTGCTAATTGTTTAGCTTGCTCAGCATTAGCTTTAATCAATGCTTCTGCTCTAGCTTCATCTTTCTTAGCAAATACTGTAGCAGCATCAAAAGCTTCGGCATCAGCACCAACACGAATAACTTCTACTTTATCCATAACATCATCTTGAGCAATGCTATTAACAATATCCATTCCTCCAACTACGTTTCCAAAGACTGTGTGCTTACCATCTAACCAGGCAGTTTCTACATGAGTAATAAAAAACTGAGATCCGTTTGTTCCAGGACCTGCATTAGCCATAGAAAGTATTCCTGGGCCTGTATGTTTTAAATCAGGGTGAATCTCATCGTCGAAGTTGTAACCAGGCCCACTAGTACCAGTACCTGATGGACAACCTCCTTGAACCATAAAATTTTCAATTACACGGTGAAACTTCAAACCATCGTAGTAAGCTTCTCCTTCTCCTTTATGAGTATTCTTAATTACACCCTCAGCCAAACCAACAAAGTTTGCAACTGTAACAGGAGCTTTTTCAAATTCTAAATTTACTAGAATTTCACCTTTCGTAGTGTGAAATTTTAAATATAATCCGTCTTGCATTTTATTAAATTTTATTTATTATATTTTTTAACCTGAGACTTTATCTTAGAGCTTCGAGCTTTTTTTACATTCAGTCTTTCAGCTTTGAGCTCATTTTATCTTTCAGCTATTTCACCACTTCAATCAACTCTACATCAAAAATCAAATCTGCATTTGGAGGTATAACTCCACCTGCTCCTCTTTCGCCATAACCTAGGTAAGAAGGTATAACAAGCGTAGCTTTATCTCCTACCACTAATTGCATAATTCCTTCATCCCAACCTGGTATAACTCTACCTACTCCTACAGGGAATTTTATTGGATCTTTTCTCTCGAAAGAAGAATCAAACACTTTTCCACTAAGAAGTTTCCCTCTGTAATGAACTTTCACTTCCTTACCAACAGTTGGCTTATCTCCACTACCAGCAAAAGTTTTTATAATCACCAATCCTGTTTCTTTAGTTTCTACACTTACAGCGTTAACACTCAAAGAATCAACAATTCCTTTTAGTGCGACTTGTTGTTCTTTAATAATTTTTTCTTTAGCTTTTTCAATAGACTTCATCTCTTCTTTAAACACTTTAGGAGCATCAAATTTCTTAGCAGTTCTACCTACTCTTCTGATAGTTAATTTTTCTAAAATATCGCCTTGAGCAATTGTATCAACTATACTTTGACCTTCAACAACATAGCCAAAAACAGTATGTTTACCATCTAACCAAGGAGTAGCTTTGTGAGTAATGAAAAACTGAGACCCGTTTGTTCCAGGACCAGCATTAGCCATAGAAAGGACACCAGCGCCATCGTGTTTTAACGAGTTAACTATCTCATCAGGAAAAGCATAACCAGGATTACCTTGCCCTGTTCCTAGTGGGTCTCCACCTTGAATCATGAAATCAGCTATTACTCTATGGAATATTAATCCATCGTAAAAAGGAGTACTAAGAGGTTTTGCATTATTTTCTTGAGTGCCTTCTGCTAAAGCAACAAAGTTTGCAACTGTTAAAGGAGTTTGTTTAAAAGTTAATTTAACAATAATGTCGCCTTTTGAAGTATGGAAATCTGCAAAAATACCTTCACTATCTTTATCTCTTAAACTTTCACTAGATTCCGTAGAATCCGAAATATTTAAGAAATTATTTCTCTGTTCTTCTAATTGATCACACGATTGCATTCCGAATGCAAATACTGCTAGTGTTAGAATTAATCCTATTTTTTTCATTTTATATTTAATTATTTACTTGATTATTAATCACTTTAATTACTCTTATTTTGTACACTAAAGGTGTGTTTGATTTAATTTTATTGTCATCGCCATGAAATCCGAATGCTTGATGCGAAGGAAAAATAAATATTGCCTCTGCTCCCTCACTCATAAGTTTCAAACCTTCGTGCATCCCTTTAATTTCTTCCTGATGATCTACTACTAAATTCTTAGTAATACTTGTATAAATTATTTTTCCATCCAAACCCTCTACAATTTCAGTATACCTAATCTCATCTTCTGATTTAATTAGTTCAGCTGAATTATTTTCGATATGGTAAATAAATCCAAAATTCGATCTCTTAAATTCTAAGTCTTGTTTGGCTACGTATTTCCTAAACTTCCTCTCTTCTCTTTGATTTATCTTTTTCGACAACTCTATAGATTCTGTATAATCTATTCCAGAACTAACACTTACCGGCAATCTAGGCTCTTGCTCTTTACAAGAACTTAAAAACAGAAAGGTTATTATCGAAAAGAAAAAAAATAGTTTGCTACCCATTAGAATTTATTATTTCTTTCTTATTCAATTTTACAGCTTTAATAAACATATCAACAACCTCAGTTATAGGCAAATCTACTCTTCCTCCTGCTGCGTTAATATGCCCTCCTCCATTAAAATTATCTCTCGACATTTGGTTAACAGAAAACTTTCCTGTAGACCTTAAACTAATTTTTACAAAATCACCTTCAAGATCTTCTATAAAAATTGCCGCTACATTTACTCCCTCAATAGAAAGTGCCATATTTACAAATCCTTCCGTATCTCCTTTCTGAAATTTATTTTTTCTTAACTCTTTACGAGTCATTGTAATATATGCTGAATTGTAATTTTTCAACACCACCAAATTATTCAAAGCAATACCCATAAGCTTCATTCTAGCCATAGTGTTACCATCAAAAATATTGTTGTGTATTTCATGATTCACTGCTCCTCTATCTATTAAATCAGCAGCTATACGATGAGTTGTTGATGTTGTAGAAGCATAACGGAAAGAACCTGTATCGGTAAGTATTCCTGTATAAATACATGTAGCAATTTCAGCATCTATTTTATCTACCTCATTAATATTCTCTAAAAAGTGATATAACATTTCAGAAGTAGCACATATTGTAGTATCAGAATAAGTGTAATCGGGAAAACTATCTGGTTGCTGATGATGATCTATCATTATTTTAATAGCATCCGATTTATCAACAAAAGGTTTTATTTCTTCTATTCTTTCAAGTGTATTGAAATCCATAAAGAAAATTACATCAGCTTGATTAATTAAATTAGTTTTTGCCTCATCTTCTTCGTTAAAAATCTCTACAGTATCATTATTTGGCAGCCAATGAAGAAACTTCGGATATGGTGTAGGTGCTAATACTACAGGGCTATGCCCGTTGTTTTTTAAATATTTATACAATCCTAAGCTACTGCCCATTGCATCACCATCAGGATTTTTATGTGGGATTATCACAACTTTTTTAGGTTGC
Organism: Ichthyobacteriaceae bacterium; assembly: GCA_016744755.1. Taxonomy (GTDB): domain Bacteria; phylum Bacteroidota; class Bacteroidia; order Flavobacteriales; family JADGDT01; genus JADGDT01. Next base: position 33,598 of record JADGDT010000005.1, read on the forward strand.
GATAACAATTCTTTTACTTCTGAAAAATCATCTTTTGTCATAGGATGCGAAAATAGTGTTTTTTGATTAATGATTACAGTTTTTTACACATTGATTTACAACTGTAAAACACCAGAATAAACTTCTACAACCGTAAAGTATAAACGCAAAAAAGCCTCCGCTTGGAGGCTTTTTAAATATTATTTCAGTTTTACTATTCTGCAGCTTCAGCAACTGGAGCAGCATATATTTCTCTGAATTCTAAATCTTTCTTAACTTTTTCTTCTAACTTAGGATTCTTCTCGATTGCAGAAGCAATAAATTTCTTTGCATCATCAGTTTTCCCAAGTCTTTGAGAAGCGATAGCTCTTAGGTAATCACCTTTACAAGTTTTAACATCACCAGCATCAAGAGTTTTAATACCTCCGTCAAAATCACCATTCAATACTTTAGCAAGTGCTAAGTTGAAAGTGTTTTTACCTTGCATTTCTTCTATAGCTTTTGCATAATCTCCTTCTTTTATAGCTTTAACACCACGGTTATAAGCTGCCTCAGGAGATGTTGACTTAGTAAACAACTCATTTGCAGTTGCAACGTCCCCTTTAAGAGCAGTAGCTACAGCTAAGTTATTTATTGTTACATCATTCTCTTCTATTTCGAAAGCTTTTTCAAACAAAGCAATAGCATCATCACTATTTCCTAACATTTGAGAACAGTGTCCTGCATTAGTAGCAAAACGGTAATCAGCAGGATATAACTCCATACCTTTTTTCATTATATCAAGACGAGTTTCTTTAGAATCAGCAAGTTTTGCAGCATAAAGAACTTCTTCAGCATCTAATTGAAAAGCTTTAGTATTATCCGCTTTAGTAATCTCAACTTTTAATTCCTCTACTGTCTTAGCAGATAATTCTTTGATCTCTTCATCTGTCTTACCAACTAAATCGTAACCTACAACAATATTAGTTCTACGTAATTCTGGAAGAATATCGTCTTTAATAACGTCATATGTAGTCGACAAAGATTTAAGAGTTTTCTCTTTTGTTTCCAATAAAGGCTGATCATCAAGAGAACGTAAAATCATATCTTTATCTTCGATATTTGAGTTCTTGATAGCAACATAAACACCTTCCCAGTCAGCTCCTTTAGCCTCTTTAGAGAATAAGTCTTCTTGATATTGAATCTTAGCTCTCTTAACAGAAGATTCAATTTTGGCTTGTACTTTCTTTGCTCTATCATCAGATAATTTTGCATTATCTTCTGCTTCACCCTCTGGAGATGCGTAACCTACTAGAGAAACACTAGTAATAGTCATTTTTTCTTCTTTTCCAGAAGACTTTACCAATTCAGATAAAGCTTTATAGTCTTCTTGTTTTAGTTCACTTCCTTTTACTACAGAAGACCCTAAATTAAAGTTAACCATTGCACTTGACTCATGCTTAGTAGTTTGCTCGTATGTAGGAGGAACCATTGATGACTTGAAATCATCTTGAACCAAAAGAGAAGTTGTAATAACTCCATCTGCTAACTTGATAGCTTCAAATTCTTTTACTTTGTCTCCTTTTTTACCGTTTATATTAATGTAAAGTTCAGAGTTCTCCATTTCAGGTGTGTAATCTATCTCATCAGTATAAGAAACTGATTTCCCTGTCTCGTAAGGTATAACAGTAGCATTACCAGGATATTCTTCTCCTTGGAATTCAGCCATTTTAAAATCTGTGTTCCCAGCTTCGTAACGCAACTGAGGAGTTAACTCAACAGCAACATTTTTCTTGAACAACTTTTCAGGATATTGACCATTGATGTCAATTTTTACTTTTCCTCCGTGAACCTCTAAAGGTTGTGGATTTACCGAATAATAATCTTTATCAAGGTTTTTCATAGAATTACAACTTGAAAGTGTTGCAATAGCTAATCCAACAACCGCGAATGATTTTAAGCTAATATTTCTCATGCTTAGAATTATGAATTACTGTGTATACAGTTTGTTAATTATTTACAATTTTATTGATGTAGTTTTAACATCATTGCAAAAATATAAAAATAGATGACTAATCAATAACATATCACGAAAAACATACACTTTATGACAAAAGTATCTTTAGTTATGACGAATAAATATTTTATTATGCTTCTTTTATTACATATTATCAAATATATCTCGTAATTATTGCCATGAATTATACATATAACTAGTAAGAAAATACTTAATTCAATAAAAATAGACTTGATTTATGTGGAATCATCTGTAACTTTTTTTTAAAACTATTATTAAATCGTGACAAAAGTGCTGTGGAAACGATCAACTTATCCGTTTTGGTCATTCGTCCATTTCGGATAAAAATGATTTTCAACTTCAACAGCTATATATTAAAACCTCCAATAGATATCCAGGCAACAGTTATACGGTTTAATAATTAAACCTTCTTAAAATTCCTTAGCTATTTCTAATTTAAGCTGAAGCAAAGCAAGTTTGGTAGGATTGTCTTCTGTACTATCGCCACTTATAAGTATGCTTTTAAAATCCATAATTCCTTCACCTTCTTCTAGTTTCAACATTGTTTGATTTATAGCAATGATTGAAGCATTTTTGGCAGTGGTAATCATATTCCAAAGTTCTGGAGTAACATAAATTTGTTGAGAAAGGTTATGGTCAAACTCATCATTTATCTGTTTTATTAAAACATTTTTATAAAGCTCTATAGAATCAATATTCATAGGGATTCTTCTGGCTAGGCTAACCATAGAAATCCTCTCCAATAAAAGAGTAAGTCTTTCGTATGCCTGAAACCTAATGGGAGTGGTTTCTTTTGTTGAAGCCACTTTAAGTTGATAACGACGTTTGTTATTTTCTTCTTCAAAAAATGTTTTGAGAAAGTACATTGCTATTCCCCCAATTAATAATGAAGGAACAATATATTTTAAAAATTCTATTAAATCAAACATGTGTTTTTTATTTTATGAAAAGCCAAAAATACAATTTTTTCAATAATTTGAAATTAGATTATTGGCCATTTAATTAGAGGTTAATTATTGTCAATTTTTTCTAGCTCTCTTTCAAAATCGTACTGTAGATCTTCGTGTAACTTAGAAATAGATTTTTGTGAAGCCTCTACTTGTCGTAAATAAATATTGTGTAAAGCTTGATCCCTTTCCATAGGAGGGTGCATATTTTTTAGTTTAATACAGAAATACAACATTAATTCTACTTCAGTTTCTTTGTTGTTGGAGTAACGGATATATTTTTTTACAAGACGTAGAATCTTCCTAGCACTCTTTTTTATAAAAAAGTAACTAGAAGTATTAATCGTTTCAAAGGTATCGTCAACTTCTTGTTTAACAGCTTCAATATAACTAGCCTCACTAGATTCCTCAAACAACAAATAAGTTAACAACTCTTTGTTTTCTTTCTTGAATTTAGATAATCGCAAAACCAATTCTATCATCTCTTCTTGCGAAAGATGCTTTAGTTCTTTTTTAATTACTGTTACTGTTGCTGTTTTCATTTAATGAGTTGATATTTATTAGAGGTAAATATAAAGTTATACAATTAATGTTTCTGTACTCTAATGGAAATAAATATTAAATATTTTTTTGCCCGCTGATTTCGCTGATTTCCGCAGATTTTTATCAGCGATAATCTGTGTAATCTGCGGGAGATAAAAACATAAAAACGGCCACAATACAATTAAGTATGCGACCGTTTTCTGCTATAAATAAACGAAATCTTAGATAACCTTGTTAAGATTATTTTTTTCTTAAATATTTATCAATTGCTATTGCTGCATCTCTACCTTCCGATAAGGCCCAAACTACCAACGATTGTCCTCTACGAGCATCGCCTGCTGCAAAGAATTTTTCTTTTGAAGTTTTATAGTCTTTTTGTGATGCAGAAATATTTTTTCTATCAGTAAGTACTACACCACTATCGGCAACAATGCCTTCTACAACAGGCGATAAAAATCCTGCTGCTAAGAATACTAAATCGTACTCTTCAATTTTAGAAGTTCCTTCAACCGCTTCAAAAGTTCTTCTTCCATCTTTAGTTAGCCATTTTACTTCTTGCATTTCAACAGCTTCTAATTTACCGTTTCCAATAAATTTAGTTGTTTGAATATTCCAATCTCTATTTCCTCCTTCTTTCTGCGAAGTAGAAGTTTTAAGAGTGAAAGAATACTCAGGCCAAGGATTTGTAGCTTCTCTTTCGTTTGCAGGCTTAGGTACAATATCTATTTGTGTAACCTTACTTGCTCCTTGTCTTATAGCTGTTCCTAAACAATCTGATCCTGTATCGCCACCACCAATTACTAAAACTTTTTTATCCTTAGCATCAATAGTAAGTTTTTTTATTTCTCCTGATTCAAGTTGATTAGACTCTCTAAGGTATTCCATTGCAAAATATACACCATCCAAATCACGACCTTCAATCGGTAAATCTCTAGGTACTTGAGCTCCAATAGTGAATAAAACAGCATCGTAACTATTATCTAAATCAGCCAGTTTTATATCTTTACCAACTTCGGTAGAAGTAATAAATTGTACGCCCGCTTCTTTCATTACCTCAACACGACGCTCAATTACTTTTTTCTCTAATTTAAAATCAGGAATTCCATAACGTAGTAAACCTCCAACAAATTTATCTTTTTCGTAAACTGTTACTGAGTGTCCTAGGCTAGAAAGTCTATCGGCAGCAGCCATACCTGCCGGCCCACCGCCAATTACTGCAACATTGTATTCAGATGCATCTACTTCATCAGCAGGTTTTACCCAACCGTTTTCGTAGGCTGTTTCAACAATTCTTTTCTCTATTTGTTTAATACTTACCGCATCGCGATTTATACTTAACACACAAGCCGACTCGCATGGTGCTGGACAAACTCTACCTGTAAATTCAGGAAAAGAATTTGTATCGAATAGATATTGTGCTGCTGTTTCCCAATCTTCTCGTGCTACTGCATCGTTAAAATCAGGTATAACATTCCCCAGTGGACATCCACTATGGCAAAACGGCACACCACAATCCATACAACGTGTTGCTTGTTCTTTTAATTCTTCTTTAGATAGAGGAATAGTAAATTCTTTGAAATTCTGAATACGACTTACCTTATCCTGGTAAGATTCGTCTTTTCTTTCAGTTGTTAGATATGCTCCTATTACTCCCATCTTATTTATTTTGATTTGCTAATTTCTCTTCTTCCAAAACTCTCTTGTAATCCGTTGGCATTACTTTCTTAAATAGTTTTATTTCTTCATCAAAACTATCTAAGAAATCTTGTGCTTTAGGGCTACCAGTAAGCTCTAGATGCTTAACAGCCTCATCTTTTACATAAGACATATCATCAGCAGTTAAATCTTCTAATTCTACATCAGCAGGATTTAATCGTCTTTCTAACTTGTCGTATTTATCGTAGATGTAAGCAATACCACCTGTCATACCAGCAGCAAAGTTTCTTCCTGTTCTACCAAGTACAATAACTCTACCTCCTGTCATATACTCACAACCGTGAGCACCAACGCCTTCTACAAAAATATTTACACCAGAGTTACGTACTGCAAAACGTTCTCCTGCAGGACCAGCAATGTATGCACTACCATTAATAGCACCGTAAAAAGCAACGTTACCAATAGTTATTTCGTTATCGTCGCGAGTGTAAGAGTAGGGTTTAATTACCAAATTAGCTCCCGAAAGACCTTTACCAACATAATCATTTGCTTCTCCACAAAGATTAAGTGTAAGACCTTTAATTGCAAATGCTCCAAAACTTTGTCCTATTGAACCTTTAAATCTTAAATTAATTGGAGTAGAAGATCCTTCTTTCCCAAATTGATGATAAAGTTCGTGAGATAAATAAGTACCAACTGCTCTGTCTGTATTAACTACATCAAAAACTTCGTCAATTGCTTTGTTAGCAATAACATCAGACTTAATTTTTTTCCAAATAATTCTATCAAGATTATCGTTAGATTGGTGAATTTCACTAACCTGTTCTTGGAACTTTGGATAAGATTCAAGCATAACACTCAAATCAACTCTACTGTGTTTCCAGTGGTTAAATTCTTTTTTCTGACGTAACACTTGAGCTTGTCCAACCATTTCTTCAACAGTTCTAAATCCTAGCATAGCCATGTGCTCACGCATATCGTTTGCCAAGAAAGTAAAGAAGTTTACAAGGTGTTCTACCTTACCGCTAAACATTTTTCTAAGCTCTGGACGTTGTGTTGCAATACCTACAGAACATGTGTTGTTATGGCATTTACGTTGCATAACACAACCTTCTACAACAAGTGCTGCAGTAGCAATACCCCATTCTTCGGCACCTAGTAAAGTTGCTATAGCTAAATCTCTACCTGTACGTATCTGACCATCGGTTTGAAGAACAATTCTTTTTCTTAATTCATTTTTTACAAGAGTCTGATGAGTTTCAGACAATCCCATCTCCCAAGGTAAACCTGCGTGATAAATAGAACTAAGTGGTGCTGCACCTGTACCTCCGTCAAATCCTGAAACTAAAATTGCTTCGGCCTGTGCTTTTGCTACTCCTGCAGCTACTGTACCTACACCTGCTTCCGAAACAAGTTTTACGTTGATACGTGCTTTAGGATTTGAGTTTTTAAGATCGTAAATAAGCTGAGCCAAATCCTCAATAGAATAAATATCATGGTGAGGCGGAGGAGAAATTAATCCTACTCCTTTTGTAGAGTTACGAGTATCGGCAATCCACTGGTCAACTTTGTGTCCTGGTAAGTGCCCACCTTCTCCTGGCTTTGCTCCCTGTGCAACTTTAATTTGTAATTCTATAGCTTGATTTAAGTATTCTATTGATACTCCAAATCTACCTGATGCTATTTGTTTTGTTTCCGATCTTGCCGATATTTCTCCTTCGGCAGTAGTATATCTTCTTGGATCTTCTCCTCCTTCTCCACTATTAGATTTACCTCCAATGGCATTCATTGCCATAGCAAGTGTAGTGTGGGCTTCGTAGGAAATAGAACCGAAAGACATTGCACCTGTAACAAAACGTTTAAGTATGTTTTCTACCGGTTCAACTTCATCAATAGATATTGAATTGCGTTGTCTGAATTCTAATAAACTACGAAGAGTAATTGATCCTTTATCTGTTTGATCGTTTATTAAATCGGCATATTCTTTATAAATACCTAAATCGTTAAGTTTAGATGATTTTTGAAGTTTGGCGATAACCTCAGGAGTAAACATATGACTTTCTCCTTCTTTACGCCATGCATAAACTCCACCTAAAGGAAGTTTGAATTTCATTTTAGGATTATAAGCTTGGTTGTGCTTGTTTAATACTTCACGACCAATATCATCATAAGTTAATCCTTGAATTCTGCTAACCGTTCCTGCAAATGAATTTTCAACTACTTCTGATGATAAACCAAGAATCTCGAAAATTTGAGCTCCGTGGTAAGACTGTAAAGTAGAGATTCCCATTTTAGCAAAAATCTTTAATAGACCTGCATTAATAGATTTTATAAAATTTTCTCTACGTATAGGGAAATCTATTTCAACATTTAAGTGTTTAATACTTGCAAAGGCTAGGTAAGGATTTATTGCCGTGGCTCCATATCCTATTAATGTAGCAAAATGGTGAGTTTCAAAAACATCAGCAGCTTCAATTACTAACCCTACACGCACACGGTTTCTGTTACGAACTAGGTGGTGGTGAATAGTTCCTAATGCTAATAAAGAAGGAATAGATGCATAATTGGCATTCGCTTTTCTATCAGATAAAATTAGCAGGTTTGCTTCTTCATCTAAAATAGCTTCATCACATTGCTTGCAAATATCATCAAGGGCACTTTTTAATGCGTCTTTTTCTCCTGTATTCTTGAATACAATATCTATAACCTTAACTCTAAAATCAGTTGGGGGAAGATTTTTAATTCTTTCTAATTCCTCGTTTGTTAGTATTGGGTGGTCTAACGAAATTTGCTTACAGTGACGTGGTGACTCTGAAAGAATATTATATGTTTTTCCTATACTTGTATTCAATGCCATTACCGATTTCTCACGAATAGGATCAATAGGAGGATTGGATACTTGAGCAAATAATTGCTTAAAATAGTGACTTAAATGAGGATTTTTTTCTGATAAAACTGCTAGAGGAATATCGCTACCCATTGAGCCAATTGGCTCGTGAGCATCAACACTCATAGGCTTTAGTATTCTCTCTAAAACTTCTCTAGTGTATCCATTTGCAACCTGACGGTGTTTTAATTCTTCTTCAGAAATGAATATCAAACCTTCTTCGGCATGTTTTAAATCATTTATATGTTTTTCGTTTACCTCTAGCCATTTTGTATAAGGTTTTCTGCTAGATAAATCGTGCTTAATTTCTTCATCTTCAAGAATACGACCTTTTTTGAAATCTACTAAGAAAAGTTTACCTGCTTGTAAACGTCCTCTTTTTAAAACTTCAGAATCGTCAATTTTTAATGTTCCAGCTTCACTTGCCAAAATAACGTGATTGTCTTTTGTTATCGTGTAACGAGAAGGGCGTAATCCGTTTCTATCTAAAGTAGCTCCTATTGAGTTACCATCGGTAAAACTTAAAGAAGCAGGACCATCCCAAGGCTCCATAATAGAAGCATGGTATTGATAGAATGCTTTTAAATCAGCATCCATTTTTTCATCTTTTTGCCATGCTTCAGGAATAAGCATCATCATTACGTGTGATAATGATCGTCCACCTAAAACCAAAAGCTCAACTATATTATCTAGATTTGCAGAATCTGAATTTTCTGGATTTACAATTGGCTTAATCATCTCTAATTCTTCTCTTGTAAATAAAGAAGACTCTAGAAGATTTTGATAAGATTTCATCCAGTTTACGTTACCCTTAATGGTGTTAATTTCTCCATTATGAGCAATGTAGCGGAAAGGCTGAGCCAATTTCCACTTTGGGAAAGTATTTGTTGAAAAACGAGAATGAACCATGGCAAAACCAGCTTCCATCTTACTATTTCTCAAATCATCGTAATACTCTGTTAACTGCGGAGTAGTAAATTGTCCTTTAAACCCAAGCACTTTAGAAGAGAAAGAAGTTACATAAAACTCACCGTCCTCTAAATCTACTTGTCTTCCAATTTCGTGAGCAGAAGATTTACGCAAAACAAATAATTTACGTTCTAGTGCATCTTGGTCAATATCTTCTTTGGCATCTACAAAGACCTGAACAATTTGTGGCTCGGTACCTATAGCTGCTTTTCCTAAAGTTGAATTATCAACAGGCACATCTCTATAACCCAATAGAACTAATCCAGTTTTGTTGATGTACTCATTTAGTATATTTCTACACTGTTGGCGTTTAAATTTGTCGGATGGAAAAAATACCATTCCTACACCATACTTACCTTTACTTGGTAATTCTATACCTAGTGTGTGTGATTGTTTTTCGAAAAATGTGTGAGGTAATTGAATTAAGATTCCAGCTCCATCTCCTGATTGTTCATCAACAGACTGTCCTCCTCTGTGCTCCATATTTTCTAACATGGTTAGAGCACTAGTTATTATCTTATTTGACGGCTTTGCCTTTAGATGAGAAATAAATCCTATACCACATGCATCATGCTCCATTTCTGGTAGATACATTCCAAAACGTTTACTCATAGCAATAATATTTTATTGAAATTGTGAATTACCAATATAAAATGTGTGTGTATTTTAATGAAGTGTAAGTAAAAATACTTATATATATGATAATATAATACTTTATAGCGACGTGAATATATACCTATAATTTAGAGTCTACAACTTTGACTGGACTTTTTAACTTATTTCAGAATTAGTAAGTGTATTTTTGACAATTTGTCAATTATGCTTGTGAAATATTGAGAAATACATATCCATAAAAATATTTTTACTTGACAATCTATTGGGTTTTATGGGGATGTAAAAGATATATCAACTTATAATTTGAAAGTGTATCGACAACAATAGGGGGTGTTTGGTTATATACTGTTATTTTTGGCATTACGTAGAAAATATGTCTTATCTACTAGCATATACTATACTGGTAATGATAGTTTAGAGGTTAAGAAAACTAAGCATTTGCAAGGTCTTCCTTGACCATCTGAGTCAACTCTAAAGGAGATGTTTTAACTGTAATTTTCCCCTCTCTAACATGAGATATTTTTCCTGTTTCTTCTGATACCACCAAACAAACAGCATCTGTGTTTTCTGTGATTCCAAGAGCTGCACGGTGGCGTAAACCAAGATGCAGAGGAATGTTTTGAGAGTTTGATACAGGTAAAATAACTCTAGTAGCCATTATTTGGTTTTTAGAAATAACAACTGCTCCATCGTGCAAAGGTGAGTTTTTGTAAAAAATACTTTCGAGCAAAGGTTTGTTTACCTCAGCATTCATTTTATCTCCTGAATTATTAAATAAAAATTCAAGTTTATTAGTTCTTTCTATGACTATTAATACACCTGTTTTTGTCTTTGCCATGGATACACATGCCGTAACTATAGAATCAATATCAGTTTTTAGAATCTGCTCTTCCTTGAAAAAACGCAATTGTTTAAAAACACTACTCCTAGATCGTAGATTTGAAGACCCTATAAATAGAAGAAATTTACGTATTTCTTGCTGGAACACAATAACAATGGCCAAAACGCCAAGACCAATAAACTGTCCAAGAATTTCGCTTAACATTTCCATCTGAAGAGCTTTTACAATTTGCCACACTAGGTAAATTGCCATTACTCCTATAAAAATATTAATAGCCACAGTACCTCTTGCTAACTTGTACAATTGGTACATGAAGAAAGCAACTAAAAGTATATCAAGAAAATCGAGGATTCTAAATTCTAAAAAATTCAAACTACAGGATAATTATTGTTGAGAGTAAAAGTATGAATATTAATTAATATTTGCTGATTAAGAATTAATAATTGTAATTCAATATTTTTTGAGTTAGTAAAATGGCTTGCTTTGCTTCCTTTACATCGTGAACTCTCAGTATATTTGTTCCCTTGATTAAAGCAACGGTATTCAAGATACTTGTCCCATTTAGTGCTTCATCAGGGTTTATACCAAGTACTTTGTTAATCATCGATTTTCGTGAAACTCCTGTGAGTGTAGGTAAACCTATATTTTGTAGCAACTCAAACTTATTCAATATTTCGTAATTGTGATCTAATGTTTTCCCAAATCCAAATCCTGGGTCCAAAATAATATCCCTTACATTAAGCTGTCTCAATCTATTTACCTTTTCAGAAAAGTATTTTGTCATTTCCAGAATTACATCATCGTACACAGGATTATTTTGCATAGTCTGCGGATTTCCTTTCATGTGCATAGCTATGTATGGAACATCAATTTCAGCAATTAATTCAAACATTTTATCATCCATTTCTCCTGCCGAAATATCATTGATAATTCCTGCTCCATATCTTATAGACTCTTCGGCAACACTTGCTCTAAAAGTATCTATTGATATTGGTAGAGATGGAAAGTTTTCGCTGATGATTTTAATAATTGGTACAACTCTTTCTATTTCTTCTCTTGCAGAAACTTCTTTAGCTCCAGGTCTTGATGAGTAACCTCCTATGTCCACAATATCCATTCCTTCAGCAATCATTGCTTCAATTTTAACAATAATTCCTTGCTCAGAAAATACACTTTTTTTGTAAAAGGAATCGGGAGTTATATTTAAGATACCCATTACTTTTGGGCTTGATAGGTCTATCAAATTACCTTTAACGTTGATTGTACTTTTTGTCATTTTATCGAAAATTTAACTATGCAAAAGTAGGATAAATATTGTGTATTAGGTTAAATAATAAGATTATCAATTCTACTTTTAATACCACTATTTTTCATTTCATTTTCAATTAAGTAGAACTCATTTTTATTTACACTTTTAGCAATTGTTCCATTTTTTAAGTAGTGTAGGTTATCACAAGTTTCATTTAGGGCAGAGAAGATATGAGATGAAATAATTATAGTTTTATTTAACTCTTTTAGCTTTTCTAATATTTCTTTTATAATTATATTACTATGAATATCAACACCATTAAATGGCTCGTCTAAAATAAAGACTTCATTATTTTGAAGAAGCACTCCTGTTAGCGCTAGCTTCTTCTTCATCCCTGTAGAATATGTTTCGCAATATTGTTTTAGAGGTAAGTCGAAAATATTTTTTTCATCAAAGTCTTTAATTTTTATATCTCTAGCATTGCATAGTAATTGCAAATACTCTTTGCCTGTAATTTTAGAAATGAAATCGGGATTGGTAGCTAGGAAACCTACTGTATTTTTAAGAATCTCTCCTTTATAAATAACACTGCCGTTGTAATCTTCTAGTCCAGCAATACACTTAAATATAGTTGTTTTTCCTGCTCCATTTTCTCCAACAATACCACTAATTTCACCTTGCTTAAAGTGTAAATTTATGTCGTTTAAAACCTTGTTGTCGATATAAGATTTTGAAAGAGATTTAATTATTAGACTCATTTAAGTAGCTTTTTTAAATTTTGGTTTGATTTGAAATAAAAGTATGGCAAAACAAATATTATCAAAGGAGGAAATCCTATGCACGAAATAAGAAGCAATAATTGTATTGGAGTTTCTGATGGATAGAAACTGTATTTTCCTAGTATAGCTGTTACAAGTATAAATAATGCGAGTATGCTAATAGTTGCTATAATATCGTAATTATTAGAAGGAAAAAATATTAAGAGAGATATGATAATAGGAAACCCAAGAGCTAAACTAAATATGATGGCGGTTTTAATTTTACGATAAAGAAATTCAGATGGATTAGATGAGTGTATCCAAACGAAAAAAGGGGGTTCTGGTTTGGTGTAGAAACTCAGAGGAGTTAGCAGTACAATAATTAACGAAAATAATGCTAAGTTGAAATTTTGTACAGTAATAGCCATATAGGTAATGAAGTAGGATATAGGAAATAGCCAAAATGTATTTCTGAAACCAACTATAAATTCAAAAGGTTTTCTATGAAAAGGAGTAGGGATCACAAAACTTAAAGAAGCAATATTATTGAATTGAGAAATTGCTAAAGCAATAAATATAAAAATAACGCTATTGATATAAATATTTTTAAAAAGCATAAATACAAAAAATGGAATAGCCAAAATTAGATTTTCAATTAGCCGCAGTTTCTTATATTTAAAATTGTTGAATATGTTTTTGAGAAAATCATTTCTTTTTTTACCACTTAGTTTTCCAAAGAAAAACAAACTAAGTATTGGGTATATTATTTTTGCATTCTCAACTTTATCAAATAATAAATTGGAGGCAAAAATAAATATTGAAAAACCAATAAACACTCCAATTAATGGATTGAATCCTGTGGAATCAATTATTCTATATAGCCTTTTGTATTGTAGTTTAAAGTAATATTTCATGAAACGATACTTGATATGAATCTATAACACAAAGTAGTTGGTTTTATTGTTCTGTGAGTCAGTCAATAACGGTACTACCGCTAATGTTGTGGAAATTTGAATAAATTATATCCTTAAGAAAATAAAAGATTAAGGGTTTAAAGGATTACTGTACCTAATTATATTTACTCTGTAATACCCTAGTTTATAATCTAATTTTCAGTCTACTATTTTATTTTCCACACAAATCAGGGAGAACCATAATAGCTAACGACAACAAGCCTACAATACCAAAATGATTCTACTTGTCGTAAACGATTAAATCTCTAATAAAATCTATTTCTACTTCGTTTGTAACACCGTTATCTTCCATCAAAATTAAATCCTCGTTATACTCACCAATCTTGAACTGTTTAACAATCCCTTTGATGGTATCGAAATCAAAAGTTGTTATTTCAATTTCTGTAGTCGTTGATTCTTTAGCTATATTTTTTAATACTTCTACCCTATTTTCTTTTGGTATATTTTTCATTTATCTGTAGTTAAATGTTGAGAAACAAAATATTATTTAAAAAGATCAAATCTAATTACAAAATTAATTGCCCTCTCCCGCCTCAATATCTTTATCAATTATATCTTTATACTGCTCGTAACATCTAAGTACAGCCTGTAAAATCTGAAGATCGTTTGCCTGAATAATATAATTAGGATCATAATCGCAGTGCTTAAGAATACTCTCTATTTGTTTCCTTGAAAGATCTAATGTTTCCATCAAGAACTCTCTATCATATTTCTGATACAGTAAGTCTCTAACTTGATTTTGTTCTTCTAGCTTTTTCAACTTTCTCAACTCCTTAGGCCTATCCCCAAATATATTATAGATAAAATCAACAGGTTGGAACACACTTGGTTTTTCGTAAATATTTCTACCTAATTCCGATGAAGTCTTAAGTCCTCCAATTTTAACAACTCTTCTTTCATTGATAGAAATTAAATTCTTTACATCTACTTCTAGTATACCTGTTAAATCGTAAGGTGTGACTACTACTTCATCTAATTTATAATTCTGTGTTATAAGTTTGACAATATTCTGCCTATCGAGCATTTTTGTATCTATTATCATTTTCTTACCATGAAAACCAATCTCCGAAAAATAAAGGGTATCTCCTATTGCTACTTCTATCCTAAATTCTCCACGATAATTAGAAATAGTACCTTTTGTTGTTGTTAAATTTATGATATGGGTATTTTCTAACGGTTGCTGATTGAACAAATTAATAACCTGACCAAAAAATGGTTTTCTAAAAATAACTTTATCCTGCGAAAATGAATCAGTTGAAACAACTAATAATATCACTGTTACCAATAGTACTCTCAGGTACTTTACTTTCAATTTTATCATGTATATATTTCTAATTATATAATAATTTACGAAGAAACAAAAAAATAAGTATTATACAAGAAACTTTGTTTTAAGATTTTTATTTTAGCAGATTCAAATATTGATACAAATTTCACAAAATGGCAGACGATAAAAAAGTCATATTTTCTATGACGGGAGTAAGTAAAACTTACAAAAGTGCAAATAAAACTGTTCTTAAAAACATTTATTTAAGTTTCTTCTACGGAGCTAAAATTGGTATTTTAGGATTGAATGGTTCTGGTAAATCTACTCTACTAAAGATTATTGCAGGTATAGATCAAGAGTTTCAGGGTGATGTTGTTTTTTCTAAAGACTACAGCGTTGGTTATTTAGAGCAAGAACCAAAATTGGACGATAGCAAAACTGTTATCGATATTGTTAGAGAAGGAGCAGCTGAAACTATTGCCATACTCGACGAGTACAACAAAATAAACGACATGTTTGGTCTTGAGGAGGTATACACAGATCAAGACAAGATGGATAAGCTGATGAGTAGGCAGGCAGTTCTTCAAGATGAAATCGATGCAAAAAATGCTTGGGAGTTAGATACTAAGTTAGAAATTGCAATGGATGCATTACGTACACCTGATGGAGATACTCCAATTAAAAACCTTTCGGGTGGTGAGCGTCGTAGAGTTGCTCTTTGTAGATTGCTACTTAAAGAACCAGATGTACTTTTACTTGATGAGCCTACCAATCACCTAGATGCCGAATCGGTACTTTGGTTAGAACAACACCTGCAACAATATAAAGGGACAGTGATTGCTGTAACTCACGATAGATATTTCTTAGACAACGTTGCTGGTTGGATTCTTGAACTAGACCGTGGTGAAGGTATTCCTTGGAAAGGAAACTATACTTCTTGGCTAGATCAGAAAACTACTCGTATGGCGAAAGAAGAAAAACAAGCTTCGAAACGCAGAAAGACTTTAGAACGAGAACTAGAATGGGTGAAGATGGCTCCAAAAGGTCGTCATGCTAAATCTAAAGCACGTTTGAATAACTACGATAAATTGATGAGTCAGGAGGAAAAGCAGAAAGATGAAAACCTTGAGCTTTATATTCCTAATGGACCTCGTTTAGGTAATCATGTAATTGATGCTCTTGGGGTATCTAAAGGTTTCGATGATAAATTGCTTTACGAAAACCTAGAATTTAGTCTTCCCCCTAATGGTATAGTTGGAGTTATTGGACCAAATGGTGCTGGTAAAACAACTTTGTTTAAAATGATAATGGGCGAGGAAACTCCTAACTCAGGAACTTTTACCGTTGGAGATTCTGCTAAGATTGCTTACGTTGACCAAAGCCACTCTAACATAAACCCTGACAAAACTATCTACGAAAACTTTGCCGATGGACAAGAACAAGTTATGATGGGTGGACACATGGTAAATACTCGTGCCTACCTAAGTAGATTTAACTTTGCTGGCCCAGAACAAAACAAAAAGGTTAGCGAATTATCAGGAGGAGAAAGAAACAGACTTCACCTAGCAATGACTTTGCGCGAAGAAGGTAACGTACTTCTACTAGATGAGCCAACAAATGATTTGGATGTAAATACACTACGTGCCTTAGAGGAAGGTTTAGATAACTTTGCTGGATGTGCTGTAGTAATTTCTCACGACCGTTGGTTCTTAGACAGAATTTGCACTCACATTTTGGCTTTCGAAGGAAATAGCTCTGTTTACTATTTCGAGGGATCATTTTCTGAATACGAGGAAAATAAAAAGAAAAGATTAGGAGATAACGCTCCTACAAGAATAAAATACAAGAAATTAGTAAGATAATTTAATTGGATTTTAAATACCTAAACTGCATCATTTCTGATGCAGTTTTTTTGTCTATTACACCTCTATTAATGACTAAAACTCATAGTATTTCCTGTACACTTACCTAGCAATCAAATCTATATATATAGTTATATGATTACGAGTATGTTTTTTTTAGACTAAAATCATAAGGGAGCTAAAGCACCACTATATCAATGTATTTGGAAGCTTTACTGATAAAAGTCAGTTGTAAAACTGACTTTATTTCCTATATTCGTTGCTGTTCAATAATTATTCACCATTAAAACTTAAATAGATGTCAGAGAAGGCAATTTTAAAAGTAAAAGGAAAAGAGATAGAATTAGATGTAATAGAAGGAACAGAGCAAGAAGTTGCAGTTGATATATCTAAACTTAGAGGTCAGTCGGGAGTAATAACTATAGACCCAGGCTACAAAAATACAGGAGCTACAAAAAGTGCTATTACTTTCCTTAATGGAGAGCTAGGAATACTTCGTTACAGAGGTTACACAATAGAAGAATTAGCTGAGAAAGCATCTTTCTTAGAAGTTGCATGGTTATTGATTGGTGGTGAGCTACCAACTAAAAGACAACTTAATAAGTTAGAAAAAGATATTAAAAACAATCAAATTGTTCATGAGAGAATGAAAAAGATTGTTGAAGAGTTTCCATCTACTGCTCACCCAATGGGAGTATTAGCATCTATGGTTTCGGCACTTACAGCTTTCCATCCAACTACTCTTAATCCTAACAACGACAATAAAGAGGATTACTTAAATATGGTTAAACTTTTAGCTAAGTTACCTACTCTTGCTGCATGGACTTTCAGAAAAAACATAGGTAGACCAATTAACTATCCTAACCCAAAATTGGACTATACATCTAACTTCTTGTACATGATGAATAGCTGTCCTAATTCTGATTACAAAGCAGACCCTATTGTTGCTAAGGCTTTAAACGTATTATTGATACTTCATGCTGATCACGAGCAAAACTGTTCTACTTCTACAGTACGTATAGTTGGTTCTTCAAATGCAAGTATGTATGCTTCTGTATCTGCAGGAATTGGTGCTCTTTGGGGGCCATTACACGGTGGTGCAAACCAAGCGGTAATCGAAATGCTTGAAGCTATTAAAGCTGATGGTGGCGATGCTGGAAAATATATTGCAAAAGCCAAAGACAAAGAAGATCCATTCCGTTTAATGGGATTCGGACATAGAGTTTACAAGAATTTCGATCCACGTGCTACTATTCTTAAAAAGTATGCTGATGATGTTCTTAAAGCTTTAGGTATTCAAGATCCAATTCTTGAAATAGCGAAGAGTCTTGAAGAAACTGCTCTTAACGATCAGTATTTTATTGATAGAAAATTATTCCCTAACGTAGATTTCTACTCAGGGATTATTTATCGTGCACTTGGTATTCCTACTGATATGTTTACAGTAATGTTTGCATTAGGTCGTTTACCAGGATGGATTGCTCAATGGAAAGAAATGAGAGCTAACCACGAGCCTATCGGTCGTCCTCGTCAGGTTTACACAGGTTACACAGAACGTGGATTTGTAGAAATGGATGGCAGAAAAGAATAACCTTTAACCAGTTATATAAACCCGAAAACCGTTAATCTTTATTGATTAACGGTTTTTTTTAGTTTTATACATGGGCAGTTTCACGTGCTGTACGTTAAAGTTATTTCTCACAAGTATTTTCGAAAATGCCCATAAAATTGTCTTCGCTTAGGCGTAAGCCAACTTTATAGGCTTTCTCAATATACTTCTTCAAAACAAGCTACCACTTCCATCACTACTGCAAAACCAAACACCTAAGCTCTACAAAGTCCATTCGAAACAAACGGAAGTCCTACGAGCGGGCAAAACTCCTCGTAGTGTCTGGGTTTAAAATATACATTTCTAATTTTAATTCGACACTCGTAGTTCTACAACTTATCTACCGTCAGGCAGGCACTAAGAGGTCAATATAGTTGAGTGAAAATGAAAAATCACAACTAAACAAAAAGTTTAATTGTGATTTTTTTATAATTTAAATTTCAACTTAGATATTCCCTATTTTAAATCCTACACTCGTAGGTCTTCGACACTACGAGGTCTATATTTCTCTAAACCCGTAACACGAAACCCGTAACACGTAACTCGAAACCCGAAACCCGCAACTCAAAACACGTAACTCGAAAACTACATCTGCACTTCTGCCATAAATAATCCTGCTAGTTTCATTAATTTCAGCTCGGCTACTTTTGCCAAGTATTTTGCTTCGTTGTATCTGTTTATAGAATCTTCTAAATCTACTTGTGCTTTTCGGTAATCAATAGAGTTTATTTGACCAAGAGCATTTTTATCTCTAGAATATTCGAAATTCAATTGATTGGTTTGCATATTTTTTGACTCTGCCTTCATCACGTAAATAGAATTTTCGTAAACTACAAAAGCGTTAGAAACCTCTCTTTCTAAGTTGTTTTTTTGATTGTACGATTCTTCCTGAGCATTAAGTTCGGCTATCTTAGAATTTTGAACATTAACACTTGTTTTTCCTCCATCAAAAATATTCCAGCTCAGTGTAGCATTTGCGTTAAAACCCTGTGATTCGCTATGCATAGGGAGTCCTATTATCCCGTTTTCACTATCTGAATAACTCCCAGAATAACCGCCTTTTAAATCTACTTTAGGCATATATCCCGATCTATTTGACTTCTTCATTAATTCTGCAATATCAACATTTTGCAAAGCCAAAAGATAATCTACATTCTGCTCTAGTGCTAATTCTAGCATTTTATCTTCATTTATATCCTTACTAAATAAGACTAAAGTATCTACTTCAAAAGGAGTTCGAACATTACGCGCTAGTAAACCATTAAAATCTCTACGTGCAACTTTTAAATCTCTGTTTGTATTAATCAGATTAATACTATCGTTATTCATATCAACCTCAGACCGTAACATATCTAGCTTACCAGCCTGCCCATACTCAAACTTTGAAGTAGTAAGCATATGACGTTCATTAGATATTTCTATAGTTCTACGTTGATTTTCAAGTTTAGAAGTAAGCTTAGCCACATCGTAGTAAGCAATTATTAAGCTCATCAATATATTTTCAATTACAGCTCTACTTTTAAGTTCTTCTAAAGTAAAACTAGATTGGAATTTTTGATAGTTGTAATATCTCCCCATACCATCGAAAAGGCGATAATTTAAGGCTATACCATAATTGTATGACTCGGTTGTAGCTCCATCAGCTTCAGTTGCAGGATTATTACCTGTTTTATTATAAACATCGTCAACCTTATAAGTTGCTCCCCCGTTAGTGTTTAAAGTAGGCAAGAAACCAGAGTTCATTAAACCAGCATTATTTTCAGCTATTTTAATATTGTTTCTAGCTATTTTAATAGTGTGATTCTTCTTCATAGCTATATCCACAGCATTATTGATGCTAATAACATCAGCCTTTACCTCTATTGCCACACTAGTTGTATCTTCCTGTGCAAAAATTAGCATAGGAAATACCAACACCACAAATAAACTATTTATTTTCTTCAGCATCTTTCTCTGATTTTAATTCTTTAATTGCTCTTTCTACAACTTCGGGCTCTACCCATTCGCCTTCCCAAATCCAATGGATAGTTCGTTTCAAACTATTAAAAGATTTTAGCATTAACGGTAATAATAACAGTGTTAATATAGTTGAGAAAGCTATACCGTAAGAAATAGAGATTGCCATAGGTATTAGAAACTGTGCCTGTAAACTTTTCTCGAAATAAATTAGTGGAGTTAATCCGGCAACTGTTGTTAATGAGGTTAAGAATATTGGTCTAAATCTAGAAAAACCTGCGTGTAACAATGCCTCATCAAACTTATGACCTTCTTTTAAATAACTATTAAGTTTACTTACAAGTACTAACGAATCGTTAACCAAAATACCTACAAGTGCCACAATACCTAATGCAGATAGAATGTTAAGTTGCATATCGTGCAACCAGTGCCCCCATAATACTCCAACGCTACTAAATGGTATAAGTAGCATTATTAATGTTGTTTGACCAAATGAACGGAATGTAAATGTGATAACAGCAAAAATTAAAAAGAAAACTACACTTAAAACAACTTTCGCTGATTTTTTTGTCTTCTCTGCCTCTCTATTTTGCCCTTCGTATTTTACCGATACCGATGGGTATTTAGCAATAATATCTGGAACAATGTTTTCCGATACCTCAGCCATCATATCTGTAGCAGATGTATTTTCGTCCATCAAATCTGCTTCTACTTTTATCTCTCTTTTTCCATCAAGATGACTTATATCTACCGTTCCTCTTTGGATTTCGTAACTAGCAATTTCTCCAAATGGAATTCTATCACCACTTTGAGTTATTATTCTCATATCATCTAAGTTAGAAATAGCAGTGCGGTACTCTTCGTTATACCTTACCCAAACTTTAACTTGATCTCTACCACGTTGCAAACGCTGAACTTCCTTACCAAAGAAACCACTACGTACTTGCCCTAAAATATCTTGAAGTGTTAACCCTAACAAGTGAGCCTTAGGCTTTAGTTTAACATCTATCTCCTTAATTCCTTTTGGATCATTATCCATAACATCTCTAAGCGAAGGAATATTTTTCAATTCTGATTTCAATTCTTCCTTTGCCAGTTCTAACTCTTCCATATTACTCCCTAAAAAAGCTACAGAAATAGGTTTACCAAAATGAGAACCACTACCAAATGATAATTGCTCCACTCCATAAACTGGACCAAGATTTTTCTTGATATCACGTACAATAATATCTGAAGCTAAATTTCTAACCTCAGACTCTAATAAATATATTACAAGTGAACCGTCGGAAGTAGAAGGTCCAACTTTTAGTTTTACATTTTCTACAATTTCTAAACTGTCAATCCTACCTGTACTAAAGGTTTTATTAGTTTTAGCAGTAGCTTCTTGAATTTTTTCTAACCATTGTTTTGTTATCTCAGACTTCGTTCCCGCAGGCATTTTAAGATTTATAACTACATTTGATCTCTCCATATTAGGGAAAAATGTAACTCCTATAATTCCTCCTGCTACAGATGCAAATGATAAAACGGTGATAGAAACAATAACTACAAAGGATAGTGTTTTGTTTTTTAAAACTAATTTAAGTGTTGGAACATATGTTTTGTCTCTCATCCAAAACATTGCTTTATCGAATGTTCTTGTTATGTAATTATCTTTACGTTTACCTACTAAAGCCTGCGAATGAGCAAGGTGAGAAGGTAGAATAATTAAAGCTTCGATAAGAGAAATACCTAGAGTAGCAATTACTACAAAGGAAAGTTCGCTAAAGAAATCTGCTAATCGGCCATCTAAGAAAAAGAATGAAGAAAATGCAATAATAGTAGTTAGTATTGCAGAAACAATTGCAGGAACTACTTCCATTGTTCCATCTATAGCCGCTTGTACAGGTGTCTTTCCTTTTTCGTAATGGTGATAGACATTTTCGGCAATAACAATACCATCATCTACCAATATTCCAATTACTACTATCATTCCGAATAAAGAAATTACATTAATTGTAACTCCCGATAATGATGCGAAAATAAACATTCCCAAAAATGAAACTGGAAATCCTGCTGCTACCCAAAATGCCATTCTAGGATTTAAGAATAACGATAAGAATATTAGCACTAATATTATTCCCGAAATACCATTGTCTATCAAAAGTTGCTTACGAGAATTTAGAACAATCGACATATCCTGAGTTATAGTTAACTCAATCCCTACGTTTGTGTTATTAAATTCTGCTACATAGTCATTAACTTTCTTGGCAACTCCTAAAAGGTCTTCATCGTCGGTTGTCATAACTGTAACATCTACAGATCTTACACGGTTTATATCAACCTCGTTTGGAGAATCAGACCATCTATCAGTTACAACAGCAACATCACGTAGTATAACACTCCTACCAGATTTATCTGATTTAATTAGAATATTATCGATATCTATTGCGTAGTATTCCTTTGCTCTTCCCCTAATTAAATACTCTTCGTGCTTGCCCTTAATAGTTCCTCCAGTAATATCAATATTTGCTTTTTTAACAGCATTTGCTACTTGATCGAAGCTAAGATTGTAAGCTCTAAGTTTATCCTCATCTAAAGCAATTTCAATTTCCTCATCAGGGAAACCGCTGAGAGTAATTTTAGAAATACCTCCTAAATCGCGTAGGTCATCTTCTATTTTACGGGCAGTTTGTTTTAGAGATTTCAAAGAAATTCCTTTTCCACTAATTGCAAATCCCATAGCAGGATTTACATTTTCATCTTTAGAAACAACTATTGGTTCCATAGCAGCTGGAAAAGACGAAATCTGATCAACAGCATTTTTTACATCTCTGTATGCCTCATCCATATCGTAGCCTTTATATATTTCTATATGAACACTACCCATGTTTTCTGAAGATGTAGAAGTAAAACGTTCTATGCCAGTTACTCCTCTTAGATTATCTTCTATCCTTAATATAATTCCATCTTCAACCTCTTCGGGAGATGCCCCTGGAAATATGGCTCTAATAGAAATATTTCTATTTTCTATTAATGGGAAGAAAGAAGCTCCCATGTTCATCATACTAAAATACCCAAAAATAACAAACCCAAAAACAAGTACGTTTGTAGATACAGGGTATTTTATAAAATATGTAATTATTTTTCTCATCCCTTTTTATTTAACTTCTTTTGGAGTTACTCTCATTCCTGGGAAAGACCCAGAGATATTTCTAGAAACTAATTTTGCACCATCTAGTATATTATCTACAACAACTGTTTTCTCGTTGTACTTAACTGGATTAATTTTGGTTTCAACTAAAGCACTGTCCTTAACTAAGTACACAAACGAATTATTGTGTAATATACTTCTCGAAATCAATATTGCATTATCAATAGGTTTTGACTTAAGTTCTACACTCAAATACATACCATCTTTTAAATCCTTTCCTTTAGTTTCTATAAAAACTGAAACTGTTTGGGAGTTTAAATCTATGGCTCCATTAATTCTAACAACTTTACCTTTCCAAGTATGAATATAATCTGAAGAAAATATTTCAACTTCATCTCCAGTATTTATATATTTAGCCTCACTAGCTTTTACTGATACCTCTAACTCGAAAGTATCCATATTACTAAACACTCCCATTTTCTGACCGCTTCTCACTAGTCCGCCAGGCTTCAAGCTTGTTTGAGTAACCACTCCATTAAACGGTGCTCTTAGATTATACTTATTATATCTAGCTTCTAAGTTTTTAATAGCGTAATACTGAGTAAATATCTTCTTGCCCGAGATGAAATATTTCTCCTTGGTAGAAGATAATTCTGGTATAGACTTTATATTATTCTCTATCTCAAATTCATTGAGGTAAGTTTCCCACTTAGAAAACTCATTTGGAAATTCAATTTTAATATCTGGAATAATACTTGTTACTAAATTTTGAAAATCGCTTCTTTGAGAAAACAATTGTGCTTTCACTTCTGAATCGTCTATTCTTATCATTAACTCCCCTTTTCTAAATCTAGTACCTGTACGAAATTCTTTCCCTCCAACTTTAAGTACACCCGTTACCTCAGAGTACATGTCATAAGTATGCTTAGATTTCAACTGACCAGAAGCTTCAATCACTAAGGGTTGTTTTGTGTTTTTTACAATCTTATACATTGCTACTTTATCTGCCTTTTTAGTGCTTTTGGAAACACCGCTCTTACCTTCGCTTATTAACTTGAATGCAAAGAATGTTGCTACCAACACCACTACTGCAATTACCCAAGATTTTCTAACTGTCATTTTCATTATATTTTTTATTTATAAAATATTTTATATCATTTAGTTGTAACTACAACTTGTTTTCTATCTCTGATATATGATTAGTAAGTTTATCTAAAACTATTTTCAAAACATCAAATTCGTCATTACTAATACTACTTAGCATGGAGTTATTAATTTCGGTTAAATGAGGTTCTATTTCCCCCAACATCTCTTTACCTAAATTAGTAATATAAATATTATTAACTCTTTTATCGTTTTTTGAATGAACTCTAAGAACCATGTTCTTTTTCTCCATTTTACTAACTAACCTAGCAATTGTAGTCTTGTCTCTATCTATAGTATTAGATAGTTCTTGCTGATTAATTCCATCATTGATACTCAAACATTTCAACAACATAAATTGTTCAACATTCAAGTCTAATTTATTCTTAATAAACACTTTATCAAGCAACAACCTCATCTTATGACTAGTTCTTCCTAATAATCCTCCAATTGGGATTTCTCCTTTTGTAATCATATCAATTATTTAGTTGCACATACATCTTTATTTTGCAAATAAACAATTTTACACTATGCCAAACAACTCATTTCTTTAAATTAACAGTCTTTAACATAAATAAAAACTCGTTCATCATAATTGCTAAATTATAACGAACGAGTTAAAAACGAATTGCTTCTTTATTTTAAAGGGTAGAAAAGAAAGATAACAATTCTACTTCTTAACTTCTACCATTAACCTATCTACTAGTTTGAGTCATATTATCAGTAACAACAATAATGTAGTCAGCTATACTCCTCTTCTGTTCTTTTGTTTTTTCTTCCCACTCTGTCATTGTTAGAGTAGTAATAGTTTTGATATTTAATCCTGTCTTAATTTTGTTTACCCACCATACAATTCCTCTGTAATTATTTGAGTGATAAGACCCATCAATATGTAAATAAATATCTCCTTCATTAAAATTATTTACAGAGAACATAGCCATTGTAGCATCTTTTGAAGCTTGAGACATTTGAATTTTATCCATTGATGGAGGAATATGTCCACCCATGTTTTCTTTCATATCCTCGTACACACTAGCATCGTAAAACTCTTGCAATGGTCCAATCATTGCTTTAGCCTCTGGGCTCAACTTATCAAATGCTTCCATTCCATCTTTATAAATCATAGACGCATAACGACGTGGAATATTTGAAGCTATAAAACGTAGCTTATTTTCTTTAGCAAATTCTACTAAAGGTTTATAATCTGTTTGATAGTTTTTCCAAAGTTGAGTTATTTCTACTAGCATTTTTTTCTCAGGGTAAAAGCCAGCCAAATATTCATCTAACACCAATTGGTTTCCATTCTCGAACATCTCTGCTCCAAAGAAAAGTTTTTCTCCTTTATTCTTATAAAGTTCTTGTGCCAATTCTAACTGCAACCAATGCGAAATAGGATTGGTATGATATTCTCCGAAAAATATCATATCACTATCAGTCAAATCTTTTACCATTTTTCGGAATTTAACTTCCTTTCCTTTTTTATTATAAAGTATATATGCTGGTTTATCTTGCGCAAATAAGATATTCGACACCATTAATATGGGAATTAAAACTAAAAGTAATTTTTTCATTTTTATATAATTTAAAATTTTATTGTAGATATTTTACGTCATCAAATTAACGAAAAATCTTTTTACTATTTAGTTTTATTCTCAATAGTATTTAAATTACTCATCTTATCACCTGATATAGAGGTTTTTCTTAAAAAGGAAAATATCTGATATAAAAAAACCGTAAACATATTATGCTTACGGTTTATATAATTTAGAAAACTTTTTTATTCCCACTCAATAGTTGCAGGTGGTTTAGAGCTGATATCGTAAACAACTCTGTTAACACCCTTAACTTGGTTGATAATTTTATTAGAAATTTTTGCAAGAAACTCATAAGGTAAATGTACCCAATCTGCTGTCATACCATCGGTAGATTCTACTGCTCGCAATGCAACTGCATTTTCGTAAGTACGCTCATCGCCCATTACTCCTACTGTATTTACAGGAAGAAAAATTGCTCCTGCTTGCCATACCTTATCGTAAAGTCCATCATCTTTAAGTCCTTTTACAAATATAGCATCAACTTCTTGCAATAATCTTACCCTCTCTACAGTAACATCGCCAAGAATACGAATGGCTAAACCAGGACCAGGGAAAGGATGACGACCTAAAAGTTCAGCATCAATACCTAAAGATTTACCTACTCTTCTAACTTCGTCTTTAAATAAAGTATTTAGAGGCTCTACCACTTTCAATTTCATGAAATCAGGTAACCCTCCAACATTGTGGTGAGATTTAATAGTTGCTGAAGGACCTCCTGTTGCCGAAACAGATTCGATTACATCAGGATAAATTGTTCCTTGTGCCAACCATTTAACACCTTTTATTTTGTTAGCTTCATCGTCAAATACTTCAATAAATACTCTACCAATTGCTTTACGTTTTGTTTCAGGATCAGACTCTCCTTCTAAAGCATCGTAAAAACGTTGCTTAGCATTTATACCAATAATATTAAGTCCCATGTGCTTGTATTGATCAAGTACACTCTCGAACTCATCTTTACGAAGTAACCCGTTATCAACAAAAATACAAGTAAGATTTTTGCCAACTGCCTTGTGTAACAAAATGGCTGCAACTGTAGAATCAACTCCTCCCGAAAGACCAAGTATAACTTTATCATCTCCTAGTTGTGTTTTTAGCTCATCTACTTTTGTATCTACGAAAGAATCTGGTGTCCAATCTTGAGAACATCCAACTATGTTTACAAGGAAATTTTCAAGCAATTGCTTACCGTCTGTTGAGTGATATACTTCGGGATGGAACTGAATTGCGTAAGTATCTTCTTCTTCAATTTTGTATGCTGCAACATCTACATCTGCTGTAGAAGCAATAATATTAAATTCCTTTGGAAGAGTAGCAATAGTATCACCGTGACTCATCCAAACTTGAGAACCTACTTCAATACCTTTCATCAAATCTGAAGAATTATCTATTTTAGCTAGATTAGCTCTTCCGTACTCACGAATTTTAGAAGGCAAAACTTCTCCTCCGTTAGTTTGAGCCAAATACTGTGCTCCATAACAAACTCCTAATAAAGGAGTTTCGCCACGTATATTTGACAAATCTATTTGAGGTGCATCTGTATCGCGTACAGAATGTGGACTTCCTGAAAGAATAGTTGCTTTGAACGTATCCATATCATCAGGTAAATGATTGTAAGGGTGAATTTCACAGTAAATATTTAGCTCGCGTACTCTACGTGCTATTAGTTGTGTGTACTGCGATCCGAAATCGAGAATAAGTATCTTTTCTTGCATGTGCAAAAGTAATATTTATAACAAAAATATAAAGTCTTTTTTTAGGAAATTTAGATAATTAAAAAACCAAAATTAAGGATTTAAATTAATCCGGCTTATCCGTATATTTCTTTATTTCTTTTATTCATGAGTATCTATTTATTAGGCATTCATATTTGCTTCGCAGTATCATTGATGAAAAGAGACAGACGCAAATAAAAACCTATAACTTCCTCAAGATCATTAGATAAGAATACCATTGTCAGCCTTTGTTCTCAATGCTATGTAACACAAAAAAACGTTACGCAATTAGTTTAAAAATAATTTAATAAATATAAAATTTATTAAAGCATAGCTTTTCCTAACAGTCTGCAACTATCACTGTAGGAAGAAAAAATTTTGGTGACACAAAATATAATTTGACAGTCCAGAATATACTGACCTAATTTTAACTGGACAACAATGGTTTTTTTTAATGAATATGATTTTAGTTTTATGCGAAACTTTAGTTAGTTATATAAAAAGTATACATCCAAAAAGCACGTTAAATATATTATTATTTCTACTTTTGTTATAGATTTTTATTAACAATATCAAACTAATAACTCTAAAATTACTAACCTACAAAATGAAAAAAACCTTATTAACTAGTATACTATTCATTTATCAGCTCAATTTACAATCACAGAGCTATAATCCTCCTACCACATTTAAAGAAACTGTAATTGACACTTATTTTGACACAACTGTAGAAGACGAATATAGATGGTTAGAAAATACTTCAAGTGATGAGACTATTAATTGGGTAAAAACTCAAAACAAATTTTCGAAAAAGCATCTTGGAAAAGCATCATCTAAAACCAATTCGTTCTCTGCAATTGACAGGTACTCACATACTGAATTCAAGTACTCTAGAAAAAAAGGTGAATACTATTTTAACCTTTATTATACTTCCCTATTTTCTAGACCTTCACTGTATTATAAAACTGACTTACAAAAAGAGTCTATTAAGCTAATCGATCCAAAGAAAATTTCATTTAACGAAGTTATAAACATCAAGAATTATGAAGTTTCTAAAGATTCAAAATACCTTGCTTTCCAATACGGAATAGATGGTAGTGATTGGTCTGAAATTAGAGTAGTAACAATAAATACTCGTGAACTACACACAGACCATATTAAAGGGGTTAAATTCTCTAATATTGCATGGCTAGATGACGGTTTCTTTTATTCAACTTACGATCAAATAAATAAATTTGGAAAGCCAATTAATAACAAGGTTTTTTATCACAAACTAGGAACAAAACAAGTAGATGATAAGTTGATTTTTGCAAGGAAGAGTAAGCCATTAAATTACTTTGAATTTAAAACTACTTCAGATGAACATTTCTTTGTTATTAAAGAAATAAATGAAGAGAAAGGTAAATCCAGCATTTATTACATTGATTATACATCAGAGAAAAAGTCAATGAAATCATTATTACACAACGTCAATTACGACATTAATATCATAGATAACGAAAACGGGAATTTTATAGCTACAACTTCTAAAGATTCAGAGAATGGAATGATTGTAAAAATAGATCCAAAGAAACCAACTCAATGGAAAGTTATTGCCCCAAACTACTCTACTGACATCTTACTAAATATCAAAACTCTTACGGATAGAATAATCACAACTTATCAGCATGATCAAAGCCCTATTCTTGTTATTTACGATTATGAGGGTAATATATTATACAATACTAAATTTCCACTAGGATCTTCGGTAGGTGGGTTTAGTGGGAATAAAACTGACAATGAATTTTTGTTTTATATTCAATCATATACTGTCCCTAAAACTATTTTCAGATTTAATATTTATTCTTTCAAAAAGAAGCTACTCGAAAAAACTGCTGTTACTTTTAAGTTTGATGATATTGTTTATGAAAAAGTAGAATACTTATCAAAAGACAGCATGAAAGTCCCCATGATTCTTATACACAGAAACGATATTAAATTAGATGGTACAAACCCAACAATACTTAAAGCATATGGTGGATTTGGAATTATAAATTCTCCTTCTTACGATCCAGGCATTGTACATTTTATTAGAAAGGGCGGAGTATTTGCCTTTGCAAACATTAGAGGTGGTGGAGATAAAGGTTCTAAATGGGCTGAAGATGGTAAAGGTGATAAAAAACAAAATTCTATTGATGACTTTATTAAAGGTGCTGAATATTTAATAGCAAACAAATATACTACTAAAGGTAAGCTTGCTATAACAGGCAGTTCAAACGGAGGGTTAATCGTTGCTGCATCTGCAATTCAAAGACCTGATTTATTTAAGGTTGTTGTTCCTATAGTCGCACCTTTAGACATGATTCGTTTCGAAAAATTTACTGTTGGTCGTTTTCATCTCGATGAGTATGGTACATCAACGAATCAATCTAGTTTTAATAATTTAAAAAGCTACTCTCCTTATTTTAATATTAAAGAAGATGTTAATTACCCTCACATGCTTGTTGTTACATCTGAAAATGATGATAGAGTCCCTCCTTTTCATTCCTATAAATTTGTTGCTAAATTGCAAAACAGAAAATCTCAAACAAATCCAATTTTGCTAAAAGTAGCAAAAGACGCAGGCCATTATGGAGCATCAAACTACATTACTAATATTAGAGAAGAAGCTAGTATTTATGGTTTTATGTTATACTACTTAAATAAAAAGTAGCTAAATTAATTGTAAAAAAAAAGAACTATTGTGTTTTACACAATAGTTCTTTTTTAAATATTTTAACAACGGTAGAACTAATTTAAAACTAATTAGCCTTTACTTATTTACTAAAACCCAAAGTTCTACTTCTTCGGTAGAACGCCAATGCTGATCGCGTTTTGTTTTGCTTGAGGCAGTTTTGACACGCTTTTTAAAACATTTCTCTAATTTAAATCTCCCTCCATCAGCTAACTCTTTATCTATTGGATGCTCTTTTGTTACATTAGTTATCTGAGCTAAATTTGAAAATATCAGAACCAATTTACCTTCTGGCAAAAGCCTTTCTTTTGCTTCTACAAAGAAATCTGTAAATAGGTTTTCATCGTAGTAAATTGCTTCGTCCATATTATCCAAATTAGATAATTTAGGTAACCACGGTGGGTTAAAAACAATAAGTTCAGTCTGTTTTTCCCATTTACCAAAAAGATTACCAAAGTCTAATTCTATCTTACGAGACAGCTTCGTTTCTCCCATAAATTCAGTTAAACCTACTATCGCATTGGGGTTAGTATCCGTTCCAAATACTTTTTGAAAACCATGTTTTACCATTTGTAAAGAAAGTACTCCACTACCTACTCCAACGTCTATTGCTGATTTCTTAGGCCCATCGTATCGCTTCAACCAATTATCAAAAAGCTCTAAATGTTCGAAACGTGTAGGGAAGTAAGTTCCATAATATGGGTGTAATTTATTTCTAAGCACAGGAATAGTAATTCCTTTTAAAAACCATTGCCACGAACTATTTAAACCTTGAACTTTAGTAAAGGGCAATAGAAAATCGCTGTTATCTGGGTAAAGTTTCTCTAACCATCCTATTGATGGAGATCGTTTTACTGCCAATTTATGACCAATTATCTGTACTAGAATAAGACTTGATAACTTGTGAAAATCAACTCTATATTTTCGTTGTTCTAGAAATGTTTTATTTGGAAGTTTATTATTTAAATGAGAATGAATCTCTTTAAGTAAATCCAATCCATTACTGTAAAAACCCTTTATCAAAACTGGATTGCCAGATTCCAACACTTCTATTGCATACTTAAGATCCGTTCCTTTAAACGTTTCCATTTTTCCTCCAGATGAAATAGGTTCTGGCTTATTTACTTCAATTTCTATATTCATCTGCTAATATTTTACACAAAGGTAGGCTTTCTTTTGAAGTGATTGATTAGAACTCATAATTAGCATCAAAAAACATTAAATTTGATAGTCATATTTTATACATATAGTTTATAAACATATATGAGTGTTTTATTACGAATCATTATATTGTATATTTAACGCCTGATTAACACTGAAAAATTACCCATACTATTTACACTATTGTTATGATAAAAAATATATTAGTATTATTGCTCTATATCCCATTGTCATCTTCTTCTCAATCTCTAATAATAGAGGTCGATGAGCATCATTTTATAATTGACGAAACAAATTCAATAATATTATCTCATATTGAAAATATTGAATCATTCAATAATATTTCGTCGTACAATGATATTATACTATCATTAAATGGAGTTGAATTCTCTTATAATACCAATCCTGATAGCCTTAGCTATTCTGAATCATACTCCGTTGCTAATCTATTTAAGCAATTCTCTTTATACTTTACACCACTTCCTATTATATCAATAGAATCAACTAATGACATTGTTAATGAACCAAAAACACTTGCTTCCTTTGTATATTCTGACAATGAACAAATCATTACCTCAAATATTGGAATAGAACTTAGAGGAGGAAGTTCACAATCATACCCGAAGAAGACATATGATATTGAGTTTTGGGCAGATGATAATGGCACTGACACTAAAAAAGTTAAATTTGGAGATCTAAGAACTGATGATGATTGGATTCTAGATGGGATGTATAACGAGCCACTTAGACTAAGAAGTTATATAGCAAATAATTTATGGCTAGATATGCATATGCCTTATTATCTAGAAAACGAACCTGAAGCTAAGGCTGGAGCAGATGTTAAATACGTAGAAGTTTTTAT
>JADGDT010000005.1:66148-70316 GCA_016744755.1 Ichthyobacteriaceae bacterium
CCTTATTTTTACATCCCTTGGGATTTAGATGGTTGCTTTGGAATAATCTGGAATGGTACTAATGCAGATATAACAGATGATATCTTAAATAATAGTTTCCACAAAAGAGTAATAAAATTAGATCCTAATGATTATTCCTCTGTAGTAAAAGATAAATGGGCTGAATACAGAAACAACATACTAAGTACTGATAGTTTAATTGCAACTTTTGAACATCAATACCAATTCTTATTGGAGAATAAAATTTATGAGAGGGAAGCATTAGTATATCCTAACTATGAATTCAACGAAGAGGATTTAGATTACCTATTAACATGGCTTCAAAAAAGACTCCTTTTCTTGGATAATTATTTCGGCAATTCTCTTAAAATAAATTCTTTTGAGAATGAAAAAACATACATCTACCCTAACCCTACAACTAGTTTTATACATCTAAATGGTTTAAAAGACATTAAAAACAATAAGTATAAAATTTACGATCTAACGGGAAGGATAATTCAGGAAGGAGATATAAATGATAATGCAATTTCTGTTGAAAATTTAAATCAAGGAAACTACATATTAGTTGTAAACAAACACAAATACCAACTAACTGTTAAATAAAGAGATTTACTGTTATTTTAATATGTTTTCTAATTTAGTATTAATTTATTATGAGTCATCCTTAGTGGGATTTTATGAGGGACTAATCAAATGAAATCGAAGGATTTATTACATCTGAAAAGGTTTATACTGGTACTAATCATCAGATACTTCGACTTACTCGCCAACTTTACTATTATTATTATTCCCCCATAGCTATGAGTTCTAGTTACTAAAAGGGCTATACAGCTACAAATTCATTCTTAGCAACTACTCCATAAACTTCTCCTTTTAATTCTTTACCAACAAAAGCAGAGTTCTTAGAAAGTGATTTTATATTTTTTTCTTCGAAAGTATATTCTGTATCTGGATTAAATAGTGTTAATTCTGCCATTGCTCCTACCTCTACATTTGGAGTTTCTAATCCGAAACGTTTTCTTGGGTTTTGGCAAATTAATGAGATAATTTTCTCTAAAGGCATTTTATCTGATAACACTTTATTCAAAGCTCCGAATCCACTTTCTAAACCTATTGACCCGAATGATGCGTGATCAAATTCTTTAAATTTACGTTCTATGTCTTTTGGTCGGTGATCTGTCGTTACAAAATCAACTGCTCCTGATTTTAATCCTTTTATCAATGACTCTATTTCTGTATTTGTACGAAGTGGAGGCATCAATTTAAAACGAGTGTCAAACTCAGCCAACTCACTATCGTCGAGGTATAAATTATTAATTGTTACTTGGCTAGTTACATCAAGCCCTTTAGCTTTAGCATCAGCAATTAATTCAACCGATTTTGAAGTAGAAATATTTTGGAAGTGGATTTTACCATCCGTATAATCAGTAAGGAATAAATCTCTGGCAACTCTAAGTTCTTCTGACAAAGCAGGAATACCTTTTAATCCTAGATTTATTGCACTCCCTCCTTCGTTCATCTGCCCACCATTAGAAATTGAATAGGTATCTGGAAATGACAGGACAGGCTTACCTACAGTTTTATTGTACATCAGCGAAACCTCCATAAGTTTCTCGTTCTCCATACTCTTGTCATCGCCAAAAGCAATTGCTCCAGAGTTGCTCATATCGAAAGATTCGCTCAACTCTTTACCTTCTCTCTTCTTACTTAAAGCTCCAATTGGATAAATTGAAACTGCATTGTACATACTTCGTTTTATCAGAAACTCAACATCAGCTTTCCTATCAATTACAGGAAAAGTATTTGGCAGAACACCTACTGCAGTGAAACCACCAGTGGCAGCCGCCAACATTCCCGATTCTAGTGTTTCGTTCTCCTCAAATCCAGGTTCACCAAAACTTACAGTAGGGTCGAACCAACCTGGCGAAACGTGAAGATTCTCTTTTTCTATAATAGTAATATCTTTTAAGTGAGTGATATTTTTAGCAATTTCTGAGATGCTTCCATTTTCTATTAAAATATCTACAACCTTGTTGTGAAAAGAACTTTCAGGTGCTACAACCTTCGCTAACTTAACTAGAATCTTCATTTTTCTTATAATTTTATTCTGATATTTTTATGCTTCTTTCCTTCAAAAAAGAAATCAACAACATTTCGATAATCAAAAATATGAGGGTAAAGGTAAGACACCATTTCCAAAGATAAATAACATTACTTTGATTTTTTAATTCTTCATATTTATGGCTATACGCTGATGAATCTTTAACTACTTTTGTTAATTTACTTTCTGTTCTTTTATAGTTGTAACTCACTGTACTCTCAACTTCACTACCCGAATACACATCAATTATTCCAGAATTATTAATTACTGGTAACTCATAATTATTAAAAGAAACTTTGGATAAATCTACCTTTTCTCCATCAACATCTAGACTTACCTTTTCTACATCTTCAATCTCAATATTTGAATATTCACCAACAATCTCGTAAAGCTTTCTTCGTAATGAACTACTTGACATTTTATACAAAATAGGCAAAGCTAAATCGTTATTTATAAACGGATTTGATCCATCTAGAATGGAAGAAGTAAACAAGTATGCATTCTTTGTTTTAATTAAAAATGGACTGCCATTCTCATAACTCAACAATTTATTTGAATTAGGAATACTGACTCTAAAACTCCCTTTAACAATTGGGTATTCAAAATTATCAACTCTTGAATTAAAAATATCATCAAAAAAATGATTCTTGTAATTAATTTCTGTTATTGCAATTTCTTTTGTGTTCTTATCTATAACTCTACCAATATTTAACCCTTTAAGAAATCTGTTGTATGTATTAGATGATGACCTACTATTAGGAATTAACAATAATTCTTTACCCATACTCAAGTACTCTTTCAATATACCTAATCCCGAACTTGAAAAGTTATCAATTGAGTAAATCAGGAAATCATAATTCTCTAAATCTTTAAGTTTTAATCCGGAGTGACTAGTATTTTCTAGCTGTACAAAATCATCGTTAAGAATACTACTCAGCCTTTTATTAGATTTATCTGCCACAAACAATACTTTTGCTTTTTTACTAAAATCTACAGAAAAGAACAAATCATTGTCGTACCAAATACTACCGTCTTGCACAGAAACTACACCACTAGACTTTTTTGATTTAGGAATACTTAATTGTATTTCCAGAATGGTATCTCTATCCAATTTAATTTTTCTAGTTAACGACTGTTGAATTTTATTATTGAATTTTATACTCTCGTTGAATTCAATATCCTCTTGTCCAAAATTTTTATACTTATAACCTATTATAAACTTATTATCTGCAACATTTATAGTTTTCAACCAAGTACTATCAACCGAAACATTACTTACCCTATCTTGTTTTATTCTGATTTTGGCAATTTTCATATTACCAAACAAAGAATCTTCAGCTACTAAATTTTCATTGAAATCAGAAAAAATTAAGGTGTTGAAATCTGAAATTAAATTACCTTCAATTAAATTAACTATTCTAGATTTAGATTTTATTGTAGAGAAATTTTCATAGCTAAATCCAATTTTACTCAATCCTAGCATTAAATCGTATTCAGTATCAATCAACGAATAACTATCGTTGCTCAACAAATATACTTGAGATACTCTACTAAAATCCTTATAGCTTTTTATTACCCCTTTCTTTGCAACATCCAACAAGGTAAAACTCCCTAATTTGGCTTGCATACTAAAAGAGTTATCTAGGTAAAGGAAAGTTGCCTTACTAGATTTATCATTCAAATTAGCTTCACTTAAATATGGAGATGATGTGGCTAAAACAAAAAATAAAATAGCCAATAAACGAGTTAGTAAAATTAGCCTCTTTTTTAAAGTGGAAAAACTCCTTTTCTTAGTTTTTATCTCTTTTAGCAAATCTACCCTTGTAAAAAAAATAGTTTTTGCCTTGCGGAAATTAAATAAATGAACAATTATGGGAATCAGCAAAAATAGCAGACCCCACAAATATTCTGGATTGATAAAATGAAGTTTATCCAAACTTACTTAATCTCTAATTTCAATACTTCCTCAGCAAAAGAAAAAGTAGTTTTTCTAACTGATTCTAAATCTTTTGATAGAATCCCAGAAGCCAATGGATGACCTCCAACATTAGGTAATTTCACAAAACG
>JADGDT010000005.1:70416-75053 GCA_016744755.1 Ichthyobacteriaceae bacterium
GAAAAACCATGAATATAAACTAAAGACCATTCGGTTTTATTTTTTAAACTGTCATCAGCAAAAATAATTTTGGCTTCATTTCCTTGTTTTATATTACCTCTATTAATTTCAGACTTAGATATAGAATCGGCAATAAAACTGAGGTTTGAAGATACTTTTGGAAATTCTATCTTGTACTTGGGAGTTGACGGTGAAGGTCCGAAAAAATAAATGGTTCCAATTACAAGTAAAATTGCAATAAAAGTTTTAACGATAGACATATCTGAAAAATTTAGTTATCCAAATATAGAAATGATAAGGCACAAAAAAAAGGTTTATCTGAAACAGATAAACCTTTCTAAACTAACCCAAAATCTTACTATGAAAAAAACTTGTATTTCTACAATTCCCTTGTTTTTTACTCTGCAAATATGCGGCATAATTTAAACCTGCTATACTTTTAGTGATGTATTTGTTTTTTTACTGATGAACATCTTATTAACGATGACTATCTATCATCAAAAACCCCAATTCCGAACAAAGCATAATCATACTTTACAGGATCGTTTGCATCTAACAACCTCAACTGAGTATCTAGCTCAACTACTGCTTTCCAATCGTTTTGTTTACGAGTAAGCATATTCAGTTCTCTTGCTATTCTGCCCGAATGTACATCTAGCGGAATAGATAGTTTAGAAGGTGAAATACCTTTCCAAATTCCAAAATCTACACCTTTATCATCGTCTCTTACCATCCAGCGCAAGTACATATTTATACGCTTTGCGGCACTCCCTTTCATGGGGTTTGAAACGTGCTTAGTATTTCGTTGTTGATGATCTATTTCGAAAAACACATTCTTAAACTGAAAAATAGTTTCTTTTAAATCTGTTTCTCCTTGATATTTTGTAAAGATTTGCTCCAATCCACCATGGTTGTCATACACATTCCTTAGCGATCTAATAAACTGTGCAAAATCTCCGCTATTGAAAGTCCTATGAACAAAACCTTCAAGTCTTTTTAAATCTGATTCTTGATAAGTTGTAATGAAATCATGAGGAGAGTTATCCATCAAATCCATCATTCTATTAGAATTCTTGATTATCATTTTCCTATTGCCCCAAGCTATTGTAGCCGCCATAAAACCAGCAATTTCAATATCTTCTTTTTTACTGAATTTATGTGGAATTTGAATTGGATCGGAATCTATAAAATCAATTTGATTATATTTTTCAACCTTAGAATCAAGGTAGTTTTTTAGTTGTTCTTTGTTCATTTTTCTTGTTGCTTGTTAATGGAACAGTGTTGCTGATCGAAGCCGAAGCAGCTTTAATATATTTTATTGACGCTATTCATCGTATCTCTACTTAATTACCTGAAATTATCTCACCGTCTTGCATCACCAACTTTCTATCTGTCATTTCTGCCAATTCTTTGTTGTGAGTAACAATTACAAAAGTCTGTCCAAACTCATCTCTAAGCTTAAAAAACAATTGATGTAGTTCATCCGCATGGTGAGAATCTAAATTACCCGAAGGTTCATCAGCAAGAATTATTGCAGGATTATTAATTAGAGCTCTTGCTACTGCAACCCTCTGTTGTTCTCCACCCGATAACTCTGCAGGTTTGTGATTAATTCTATGCGATAGATTCAGAAAGCTCAAAAGTTCTTTTGCTCTCTTTTCTACCTCACTTCTTTTTCTCTTAGCTATAAAACCAGGAATACAAACATTTTCTAGAGCCGAAAACTCAGGTAATAATTGATGAAACTGAAAAATAAATCCAATATTTTCATTTCTGAACCTCGACATTTCCTTATCGCTAAGCCCTATTACTTTTTTCTTATTTATAAACAATTCAGCTTTTCTATCCTCGTGCGACGAATCAAGAGTACCTAGTATCTGCAAAAAAGTAGTTTTTCCAGCTCCCGATTTCCCAACAACAGAAACTATCTCACTCTCCTTTATGTGCACACTTACGCCTTTAAGTACATGAAGACTACCGTAATGCTTATGTATATTTTTAGCTACAATCATTCTCTAAAATTTTATGTAAATATAATAAGTGAATACAATTATCCATCAACATATAAAAAGATATTAACAAAACTTGCTACAACAACAATGAGAATATATATTTGCTTAAAATAATTATTTAGCAAAATGGAAAATTTCATTGTATCAGCCAGAAAATACAGACCAAAAACCTTTAAAGAAGTTGTTGGGCAAAAAGCGATTACTGATACGCTTGAACATTCTATTGCTAACAATCATCTTGCTCAAGCACTTTTGTTTACTGGACCTAGGGGTGTTGGAAAAACTACATGTGCTAGAATTTTAGCTAAAAGAATAAACGAGGATAGCAACGAAGGGGATAAAGCAGAAGAAGAAGAAAATGATTTTGCATTTAATATCTTTGAACTCGATGCTGCTTCCAATAATTCTGTCGATGATATTAGAGCATTAACCGATCAGGTTAGGATTCCGCCACAAACAGGCAAGTACAAGGTTTATATTATTGATGAGGTTCACATGCTTTCTCAACAAGCTTTTAATGCTTTCCTAAAAACTTTGGAAGAGCCACCTGCTCATGCAATTTTTATTTTAGCAACTACCGAGAAACATAAAATTATTCCTACAATTTTATCTCGTTGTCAGATTTACGACTTCAAACGAATTGGTGTTGAAGACGTGAAATTTCAACTAGAAATGATAGCTAAGAATGAAGGAGTAACAGCAGAAGATGACGCTTTGCACATAATTGCCCAAAAAGCAGATGGTGCTATGCGCGATGGTTTATCGATGTTCGATAGAGTTGTAAGTTTCTCTGGAAACAACATTACAGCTGCCGATGCCGCTGAGAATCTAAATGTTTTGGATTACGAATATTATTTCAAAACTACCGATCTAATTCTCGAAAATAATATACCTGGAGTATTAAATCAGCTCAACGAAATACTAGACAAAGGTTTCGATGTTCACAATTTTATTTCAGGACTTTCTTCTCACTTCAGAGATTTACTTGTTTCGAAAGACGAAAGTACTTTGCAACTTTTGGAAGTAGGTAAAAATACCAAAGAAAAATATTTAGAGCAATCGAAAAAATGTGATGTTAATTTCCTTTTCAATGCTTTAGACATCACCAACGAATGCGATATAAACTTTAAAACAAGCAAAAACCAACGATTACTCGTAGAAATTTCGTTAATGCAACTTGCTTCTATAACCTCTGAAAACGGGGTCAAAAAAAAAATCTAAACACCGTATAAGAATAAAATCTCCTAGTTTTTCTATCGCTACATCTGTAGAAAATAAAACTACAAATCAGAATACACCACAGACTAGTTACTCCAATAACACACAAGTTCAACCTGCTCATCAGGAAACAAATGTAGAAGTAAAAAGATCTACTAAACCTTTAAAAAGGCGTCGTAAATCTTCACTTTCTGTAACTTCGCATCTCGAAGAAAAAAAGAAAAGTGATACCGATAAAGTTATCGATTACAGCAACATGCCCAAAGATAATTTTACTTTAGAGCAAATGCTAAAACACTGGTATGACTACGCTGAGTCTTTAAACAATCAAGGAGAACAACTTCTTTACTCGGCAATGAAAAGAGAAAATCCTGTACTAGAAGGAAATACAATTATTTGCAGCCTTCTAAACAATTCTCTAGTTACCAGATTCGATAACCAAAATGTAAAACTCACACAATATATTAGAGAAAAACTGAATAATTACTCTGTTAAAATTGAAACTCCGATAACTAAACTCGAAGAAGTAAAGCAAGTTTACACCAGTAGAGATAGGTATGATTTTATGCTAAATAAAAACGCTCTTTTAAAAGATTTTGTAACTAAACTTAAACTTGATTTGGCGTAGTATTTCAAATACTTTATTGATAGTATTAAGAGCCTAATCCAGCTATGCATCCTACTCCAAAACAAAAAACAAACATCAACTAAAGCTTGGCAGGAGCTTCCTTTGGTCAGCTATGCCAAACTAAGTTTTAGTAATGTTTTTATTTTTGGGGTGCCATTTCTATCTGGGGCAAAATAAAATCACTTCCAACAACCTCGTATCTACACATAACAAAATGTTTTTTTACTATCTTTAGTAGTGAAAATTATAAACTCAAAAATCATGTACGAGTACAGCGCAAAGCTCATAAAAGTTGTTGATGGCGATACTTTAGATCTTTCTATTGACTTAGGGTTCAAGATGACAACAGAACAAAGAATTAGACTAAAAGGTATAGACACCCCCGAAACTTGGAGAAGAAAAAAAGACTCGGAAGAATATAAACAAGGAATGATTTCCAAAAATTTTGTTATTCAACGTTTAGAAGAGAACAACAACGAATGCACAGTTAAAACCGACAAAGACTCTGGTGTGTATGGTAGGTATATTGCCGACGTTCTTTTCCCTGATTCCGAAATATCTCTCAACGACGAACTTGTACAAAAAGGATATGCTAAAGTTTACAAATAATGCTATATTAATTTCAAAAGACTCTATTAAAACAAAAAATACTTTGGTTTTATAGTGTATTTTTATGTTAGCCTTAAATCCGCAGATATAATATACATTATATTCATGGATTTTTCATTGCTCGATTTAAGCATATAATAGATATAGTTGGATGGTTATCCACTAAATAA
>JADGDT010000198.1 GCA_016744755.1 Ichthyobacteriaceae bacterium
GGCCATTGCATGCTTCCTTCATCTATAAGTCTATCGTACGAAAGCCCAGAAATATCAATATTTGTATTTTTTGTAAGCTGACAATGTTCATCAAAAATATCACTTGCACCTTCGTAGTCTAGTTCCCAGAAGTCCATTTTCTTTGCAAAGTTGATAAGTATTTGTATATCAGACAGAGCTTCGCCAGGAGCATCTATAACTTTTGGTAAATAACTAGTTCTACGTTCGGAGTTAGTCATGGTACCTTCTTTCTCTAGCCAGCCTGCAGCAGGTAGAAGTAAGTCGGCATATTTTGTAGTTTCCGCACTGTGAGATATATCTTGAACAACAACGAAATTAGCTTTCTCAAGAGCCCTTTCAACTTGTTTAGAGTTTGGCATACTCACAACTGGGTTTGTTCCAATTATCCAAATAGCCTTTAATTCTCCCGATTCTAAACTCTTAAACATCTCTGTGCCCGTAAGTCCAGGATTTGGAGAAATTTCGTTGCTATTCCAAAAATCAGCTACTTCTTTTCTGTGGGTTGGGTTATTCAAATCTTTATGTGCCGCCAATAGGTTTGCCATTCCTCCAACTTCTCTTCCTCCCATAGCATTTGGTTGCCCTGTAAGTGAAAATGGTCCGCATCCAGGTTTTCCAATCTGCCCAGTAAGTAGCGATATATTTATTAGAGATGTATTTTTATCAACACCTATCACACTTTGGTTAAGTCCCATAGTCCACATACTAATAAATGCCTTTGCATTACCAATATATTTCGCAACCCTTTTTATTTCATCAACTGTTATTCCGCAAATATCAGCAGATTCAGAAATAGATGTTTCTTGTAGTTTAAGTTTTAATGCTCCAAAACCTAGTGAGTGTTCTTCTATAAAATTTTTGTCAATTTTATTTTTATCTATTAATCTTCGGGCAATTGCATTGTGAAAAACAACATCGGTACCAGGGTTTAGTTGAATATGAATATCTGCAATTGCACATGTTGCTGTTTTTCTAGGGTCAACAACAATCACTTTTACATTTGGATTTTCTTGTTTGTGAGCCTCTAGTCTTCTAAAAATTATTGGATGTGTCCAAGCAGGATTTGCACCAGTAATTAAGAAAGTATCGGCAAGTTCAATATCCTCGTATGATATTGGTACCATATCATCTCCTACAGATTTTTTATAACCAACTACTGCCGAACTCATGCAAAGTCTTGAGTTGGTATCTACATTGTTAGTTCCTAGAAATCCTTTTGTAAGTTTATTAACTAAGTAGTACTCCTCTGTAAGGCATTGCCCAGATACGTAGAAACCAACACTGTTTGGCCCGTGCTTTTTAATTATAGATTTAAAAACAGCGGCTGCTCTATCAAATGCGGTATCCCACGAAACTTTTTGCATAGGATGTTCTCTACTCCATCGCATTTCG
Organism: Ichthyobacteriaceae bacterium; assembly: GCA_016744755.1. Lineage (GTDB taxonomy): Bacteria > Bacteroidota > Bacteroidia > Flavobacteriales > JADGDT01 > JADGDT01. The sequence continues at coordinate 1,414 of JADGDT010000198.1, forward strand.
GGATGTAGAATCCTGTCAGAAGTATCTTCAACTACGTAGTTTAGATTCATTCCCTTAGAGCAAAGCATTCCTTTGTTTACAGGGTGTTCAGGGTCGCCAATAACCTCAATTTTTCCTTTTGAGTCTTTGTTTATAATTATTCCACAGCCAACGCCACAGTATGAACATGTTGATTTGTACGATTTCATAACTTAGTATAATAATCACTATTTGTAATAAAATATAGCCATCACAAAACTAAGTATTAATACGTAGAATATACTGATTTTCTCATAATTTATTTATTCTTATTTCTTGTAATTCACATCTGTAGGTATTGTTTGGTGTTGATATGATAAAAAAATGCCTATCTATAATTATTAGATAGGCACTTTTTTAAAATTAAAGAATTAATAATTTATTTAAAATTATACTTTTTTGCAATATCAGAGAGTTCAATTAAATTTTTAACAGTCATTTTTTTCATCAGATTAAACCTGTGTGTTTCAATTGTTCTTTTACTGCTTTTTAGTTCTTCCGATATTTCAATATTGGTTTTGCCTAGAAGGATTAAGCTTAAAATTTTAATTTCTTTTTTAGTTAGGTGAAACTCAGTTTCTAAAGAAATAGGCTCTTCTTTATTTTTGAAAGGGTTTTCTATATTTTTAGAACTTTTCTTATTTGATGTCTTTTGTAATAAGTTATTTATAATAACATTACTAATATCCCCACTATAGTATTTACCTCCTTCAAATACTGTTTTAATAGCTTTAAGTATTTCTACCTTACCTGCATCTTTTAGCAAGTATCCCTTTGCTTTTGCATCTATAGATTGCAGTATGTATTCTTCTGAATCGTGCATAGAAAGGATTATGCACTTTGTGTTTGTTTTGTTTTTATTAATTGCTCTCACAGCATCTATACCATTCATTTCTGACATTCTAATATCTATTAAAAGAATATCTGGATTAATGTTTTCTACAAGTTCAATTGCTTCTAATCCATTAGTTCCTTCCCCTACAATTTCAATATTAGATTCTTCTTCTAAAAGATATTTCATTCCATCTCTTACAATAAGGTGATCATCAACAAGTGCAATTCTAATTTTTTTCATAATACCTAGTTAGAGTACGAATGTATAAAATAAGTATTAATTACGTAGTTTTTTTTCATAAAAAAGAGTCACTAATTACGTAGTGACTCTTTTTGGTTTTTTGTTCCTAAGGCTGTTATTTTATGGTAGCTAATCTTAGGTTACTTATTTCTTCGTTAATTTGAGTTTCTTCTTCGGTAGAGAATCTTATTGCTAAAGCTAGACTTGCAGTAGCTATTACTAATAATCCAATGAAGAAATATCCACTAGAAACTGCTTCCGATGATGCAAGTGCCTGAGCAGAATTTACTGCTTTTTCTCCTAAATGTTCATTTGCTGATATAGCTAATTTCTCGGCAGTTGCCGATTTGTATTTCAATAGCATTGCTGCACCAAAAGCACCAACATTGCCACCTGCACCAACTATTCCTGATACTGATCCAATTGCTTTTTTATTTATAAACGGTACTACAGAAAAAGTTGCTCCTTCTGCCATTTGTACAGTTAAACTAAATCCTATTAGTAAAGCTATTCCTAAAATTATACCTGATGAAACCGAAAATAGAGTTAACATTATTCCTTCTAAAGCTAAAATTACGGTTAAGAAAATTACCCTTCCTCGCAAGCCTTTCATCTTTCCAAACAAATCGCCAAAGTAACCTCCTAGTGTTCTCGCAAAAATATTCATCAGTGCAAACGATAAAACTATGTTTCCAGCAGTTATTCTTTCTAGTTGAAATGTATTTTGTAGGTAATCGTCCATTGTGCCATAAACGGTAAGTTCCATTCCAAAAGATGCAGCATACACTACAAATAATATCCACACTCTATAATCTTTAAGTACCGATTTAAAAGAAGCTTCATCTTTTTTAAGTGGAGGCATTTTTCCAGCTAATTTGAGCTCTTTAAAATTTCCGTTTGGTGTGTCTTTTGTAAAGAAGAAATATACAACTCCCATTAGCATTATTATTACGCCAGTAGAAATCATAGCGTATCTCCAAGCAATATTATCAGCAACTCCAAAGCTTACAACTGCTGCAGCAATTATTGGCATACCTAGCCTGTTTGCTCCACCTCCAAGATTTCCC
>JADGDT010000069.1 GCA_016744755.1 Ichthyobacteriaceae bacterium
ATGAAGTTCTCATCATCAAGTACAAGTGATTTAAAATCTATAATGAATATTATTAGTGATGCACAAACATATTTAGCATCACAAAGTATTGATCAGTGGCAGGATGGTTATCCAAATGAAAGTTTGATACTCCAAGATATTTCTAATTATGAGAGTTATATAGTTAAAAGTGAGGAAGAATTATTGATGGGAACTGCAATGTTTACGACTCAGTCTGAACCTACTTACACATTTATAGATGGTAGTTGGTTAACTCCCCAAGATGCCAAATACGGTGTTATCCACAGAATGGCAGTTGGGAGTAACTACAGAGGAAAGGGAATAGCAAAATTTGTTTTTAGTGAATGTGAACAAGTACTTATAAATAACAATATTAGATCTATGAGAATAGATACTCATGAAGATAACAAAGGGATGCAAAGTTTACTAAAAGGACTTGGATACACTTATTGCGGAATTATATTTTTAGATAATGGAGATAAAAGATTAGCTTTTGAAAAAATTATATAAAAATAATTTTCATTTTTTAATCGTCATCTTCTTATTTCAAAATTTATTCATTGAAACTCTAAGTTGCAAAATTCGTTTTTTACATTTGGTAATAAATACAGAAATATGAGTGATGATATTCAGGATATATTTAAGAAAAAAATAAAACCACCAGAATTTAAAAGAACTATAGGATTATTTGGAGCCACAACAATAGGTGTTGGCTCTTTACTTGGGGCAGGAATTTATGTGTTGATTGGAGCTGCAGCTAACATTGCTGGTCCATCAGTTATGTTTTCTTATCTTTTGTGTGGAAGTTTAGCCTTTGTAACTACTATAATGTATTCTGATTTGAGTAGAATAATTCCTAAATCGGGTGGGGGATATACCTATGCTTACGATATTTTAGGAAGTTTAGGTGGTTTTTCTACAGGTTGGTTTCTTGCTCTTGGAAGCATTTTGGCTAGTAGTTTGTATGCTATTGGATTTGCCGAATATGCAGTTTCACTTTTCGGGGGACATTTGTCTGAAGTTTATATTAAACTTATAGCCATAACTATTACTTCATTAATCACCTTTTTTATTCTGCGTCCTGCAGGTAACAATAAGTTTAATTTTCAGAATTGGATAGTTTGGGGAAACGTAGTAATATTGCTGTTGTTGATAGTTATGTCTGTTTTAAATTTTAATGTTGATAATGCTACACCTATTTTCCCGAATGGTTTTAAAGGGACTATGGGAGCAATTTCTATCATATACATTTCTTTCTTCGGTTATCAATTAATTGCTAATAACTCAGACGAAATTATTGAACCTGAAAAGACTGTACCTAAAGCAATGAAACTTTCTATGCTTATAAGTATTGCTTTATATGTACTAGTATCGATTACCGCAGTTTTTACTGTTTCGTGGAAAGAGCTTGCTTCTAGTCATGCTCCTTTGGTTCTGTTGGCTAACAAAAGTTTTGGAGGAAATGGATGGTTGATAATTTCTATTGGGGGTGTTTTTGCATCATTGGGAGCTCTGAGTAGTACTCTTTTGTCGCAAAGCAGACAAGCATACACAATGGGGAAAGATAGGTTTTTTCCTGATTTTATGGGAGAGCTAAACGATAAAACAAAACAACCACAATGGGCAATAATTATTGGAGGGGTACTTGTAGGTGTAGTTTTAATTTTTTTAGATTTGGAAACAATAGCAAAGGTTACCAATTTTAGTTTATTGCTATCACTACTGCCAATTTCGTTTGCTCTAAGAAAATTGTATAAGGATAAACCTGAGTTAAAACCAAAGTCTAAATTTAAGCGTTATTTACCAGAAATAAGTCTTGTTATAAATCTTGGACTTCTTTTAACTATGGATATATTTTCGTTAGCTGCAGGTCAGCAACTTGTTGTAGTGGGAGTACTGATTTATTTTTTCTATTCTCGAAAACGTGAGCAAAGTGGACGAGAAGGAAGAAATATTGTTTTAAAAGATAAAACTAGTTTTTCGTTTACTAGAAAGAACAAGGTACTTGTACCAGTTGCAAATCCAGATACACAAAAAAAACTTCTTTTACTTTCGAGTGTGTTGATGGCAAAAAAAGGCGGCGAGATTGTTGTATTGGCGGTAAAAGATGTACCAAAAGAAATGGGCTTTTATGAAGCATTATCTGATGCGGGTGAGACACTAGATGTAATAAAACAAAGTGTTGAATTTGGTAAGCAAAACAATATTAATTTTAAACCTATTATCAGAGCATCAAGAAATATACCTCTAGGGATAGTAAATTCGGCTAAGGAAGAAAACTGCGATTTATTGATTATTGGATTTCCTCAACACTCTAAAGAATACAAGGGAACTACTTTCGAAAAAGTGCTAAAAACAACAAATACTGATGTTCTGATTTTGAATTTCAAGGCAAGCTTTGAGAAATTTGCACCTAAAACAATTGGCGTTTATGTAAAGAATTCAAGAAACTTATATTTGATGCTGATGACAGCAACAGCAGTAGCCGAAAAAGAAAATGCTAGAATTATTTTATTCAGTTATTTGCCAACAGAATATGAAAAACAGCAAAAGTATAAAGCCGATGGATTGATAAAAGAAAGTTTAGAGCATCTTAAATCAACTGCGTTGTATAGTTTAGAATTATTAAAAAGTAATAATCCTGATGAAGAAATAATTAATAAATCTTCGGAATTCGATTTACTAATTATTGGTAAGGATTATAGAAGTAAACATAAATCTCTGGAGGAATTATCTTCTTTTAAAATTTCGCGAGAAGCAAAATGTTCTGTTGTTGTTGTAAAAACAGCTAAAATTTTAGATAAGATATCTCAAAGTATTTAGAGTAATTAAGAGTTTTGAATATAGTCTATCTCATATATAAATGGCACCACAGAAAATAAAAGCGGTTTTAATTTTCTTGTTCTTCGCTCTTTTTTAAAATATTTATTAGTAACCTAGGACTTTATAAAATAGTTAATAACTAATTACGAAAGTTTTTTTGCTCTTATTTGGGGGTTAAATTTTCTGAAATGTTTTAAAAGAAAATAGGTATTGAATTTTATTGGTAGAATTGTTGATGTTTTTTATTTACAAATATCTGATAAGCAAGCACCTACATTTTGTGTTGAAGTGTAAAATTTAAAGCACTTAACCTTTTTGTGTGTGTAAAGGTTAAGTGCTTTTGCCCTGTGAATAACTCAAGAATGTATTTTTTTGTCTAAAGTAGAAAGACTAGTGACATCCACAAGAATGACTTTCTTCTTTCTGACCTTGTCCTTCAGTAGAACAGCTTCCATCTCCGCCTCCGCTTTCGCATCCACAAGAGTGGTCATCTCCTTTTTCTTCTGTAGAACAGCTTCCACCACCACTTCCACATCCACAACCACCGTGAGATGGAGGGTTTAGTTCGTCGTAAGTAGCTTCTCTAACATCAATTATTGTTCCTTTAAAAACAATATCTGTTCCTGCAAGTGGGTGATTGAAATCTATAGTAACTGTTGTTTCATCAGTAGCTTTTACGTAACCATCAAGAACATTTCCTGTTCTATCTCTCATTGGTAATTTGTTTCCAACAACAAAAAGAGACTCGTCTATTTGTCCATCTACCTTGAAAGTTTCTTTTGAAAGTTCGTAAACGGCTTTAGGATTTACATCTCCAAAAGCATCGCTTGAAGCAACTTTTATTTCAAAATCTTCTCCAGCAGATTTACCCATTAGTTTTTGCTCGAAGAAAGGAATTAATTTACCTTGTCCGAAAACAACTTCCATTGGGTTCTCAGTTGTAACATCTTCAATTACCTCTCCTTCAGTAGAGTTTGCGAAAAGTGTGTATGTAAAAGTTGAGAATTTTTCGTTACTTATAATCATATCAAATATGTTTTTAAATTTTATTATCAAAATATTAATGCGCGAAAATACAATAAAAATCTTTTTATTTTTTAATTATTGGATAAGTTTTACTTATAGAGTGATAAACCGAATAACTTCAGTTAGATGATATTTTATTATTAAGTTGTTAATAATTTATTCATTAATTACCACCAAAGAAAATTCCGCCTCCATCGTATAAAGCTCCTTGATATAATTCGGTTATGGTTACGTTATTAATTTCTAAGAATTTTTTTATTAAATTACCTTGATGATGGTATTTCAAACTTCCAATAAAGTATGAAGTGTTGTTGAATATTCCATTTGTACCTCCAAAAAATCCATAAGGGTAGCCTGGTAATTCTATGGGTTTTGGGTCTACCAATAGAGTGTTTAATCCTTTTTTTATCAATGCTTTATAAATACCAGAATCTGATGTAATAAAACTGTTATTATTTACCTTAGTTAAGCTACATCGTGTATAAGATTGTGGGAGTTCTACTAATTTTTTATCAATATGTTTTTTTGAAATCACATCATCAGTAAAACCTTTTTTATGTAGTAGCAATTCATCCGTTATTATGCAATTGTACTGTGTAGAATTATTTAATTCTATACCTACTTCTTTTTTGCCAAAAGTATAGTTAACTTTTTGATTGTCTAAAAAGTCTATTAATTCTTGAGGTGAATTTGGAGCAATAATTAGTTTGTTTTTTTCCTGGAAAATAAAAATATCGGGATGCCCAGAAACTTCCTCGTAAGTGATATTTTTACTTGAAAACTCTAAAACGATAAAGTTCTCTTTTAGTTTTTCGATAGCTTCCCTTGGTGCTCTTTTATCAATTATCGCCCACATAGAAATCAAATTTATCTAGTTTCTCATCACCAAAAACTTTAACGCTATTGTAATTTTTAAGAAGTTCTGTTTTATTCTTAGCCTTGTATCCAACGGCAAAATTTATTTGACTAGGGTTTACAAATATTTTCAAGTTTTTTTCTTCAGACTCTATTGAAGATAGTTTATCTATCCAAACTTCAGTCATTACCATTTCTTTAAAAGAAGGGTGATATGGGCCAGCAATTAAACTCTTGTCGTCTTCAAATTCTTCAGATGGATGTAAGCCAGTTCTAAGAACCTTTACATTAGCATCTTCGAAAAGCATAATTATTTCCTTAGTCCAATCAATTGCATTTTCTAGACTTAGAGCTTGGTAAGTTCCTTCTTTATATTGTTTGCCTAAAGCAGTACCGTCGATAACTAGAGTAGGGTAGATGCGAGTTGTCTTTGCTCCTAATTCAATTATTTTTTTTGCAGTGTAAATAGAATTTTCTTTAGTGTCGAATGGTAAACCAAGCATCATCTGTAGCCCAAGTTCAAAACCATTCTCGTTTATTAGTTTAGATGCAATTTCTACATCCTCAACAGAATGACCGCGTCCCGCCATTTTCAGTACAAACTTATCTAGCGATTGAGCTCCGAGTTCTATGGAAGTAACTCTATACTTTTTAAGTAAATCTAATATGTCTTGATTAATGTAGTCTGGACGAGTAGAAAGTCTAATTCCTCTTACTTTACCAGACTCAATGTAGGGATGAACTTTTTGTAAATATTCTTCTTGAAGTATAATAGGAATACCTGTAAAGCTACCTCCGAAAAAAGCAACTTCAACATGGCTGTTTCCTGTGTCAATAGTTGAAAGCCATGTGTCAATAATTTCAGAAATTTCTTCTGGTTTTGGAGCTTCTTCCGTTCCGCTAATCTTTTCCTGATTACAAAACACACACTGATGTGGACATGCTAGTTCGGGAATAAAAATGGGAATATTGTAGTGGCGTACCTTCATCAGAATAAATTATTTTTTTGATGGGCAAAAGTATTGATTTTTTAGTGATAATTATTGTTTATGTTTTAGAATAAAGAGTAAAGTGAATCTCAAAAATAACATATCAGTAAATCCAATAAAAAAAGAAAGCCATTAAATGTAGGCTTGTCTTAGATTTTTATTTGTGACGAATTTAGTATAAATATTTAAGTGATTCATTTTAGACTATAATAGTCTGTTTATGAAAAACAAACTTAATTTAAAGGCTTAATAGGATACTTTTCCATAATGGCTTTAACTGCTTTTGGAATACTTTTATCTCTGTCTTTGGGATCTTTTTCAATTGTATCTTTACCTACGCTTGTCCAAATTAGAACTTCTTTTTTTGTGTCAAAAACACTAACTACAAGAGTTCCTACTTCGTATTCATATTCGCTGTAAGTTGTTGAAGACATACCGTTCCCATATCCCCAGCCTGGGCCGTAACCGTAACGTCCTCCATAACCATAACCACTATATCCGCCACCCATACCTGTAGTAGTTGAAGATTTTTTGGTTTTTTGTTCAGTAACTATATAAAGAGCTACAGTTACATCAGCATCACTTTTTACTAGATTCATTCCACGTTTGCTAAACTCATTTCCAAATGCTTCTTCTATTCGTTCTTTATCAAAACGGTTTAGAATTTCGTCGCTATCTTTTGCCCAACCATAATATTCAAAAGTAGATATTTGACTAAAATCTACATTCTTATCCATATCGGAAGTGACTTTTATACTTGAACACCCACTAGTAATAATTACTAAAAGGCCAATAATTATTGATAAACTTAATTTTCTCATATTGTTATTTGAATTATTTAAATTAATGTATAATAATATTTATAAACTAGAATATTCATCTTTTGTTATACCAAAGAATAGTTTGTTGTCGAATTTATCTTCAATTTTATAGTAATTTTTTAGGTTGCCTTCTTTTTTCATTCCTACCTTTTCTAATACTTTTATAGACCCAATATTACCAGCATAACAATCGGCGCCAACTTTGTATGCACCTAATTCATTAAAGGCAATATTAAAAGCAAATTTAGACAGTTTAGTTGCTATTCCTTTGCCCCATGATGATTCTGGTAGTTGGTATCCAACTTCGTAGTTACCATCTAAAAAAGGAGTTACAGTAAGTCCTATCATTCCCTCAAAATTACCATTATTATCTCTGGCTACAAATACAGGAGAGTTAGACCATTTATTTTCTGAAATAGATTGTTCAATTTCTTCAATCAGTGGGTTGAAAAACATACCGTAAACTTCTGGTGGAGCGGGTGCGAAATACAAATACTTATTTACGTTGTTATCTGATAACATTTTCACAATATCATTAAAATCATCTTTGGTAAGTAATGATACTTCTAAACCTTCTGATAGATTAAATATTCCTCCTTTTAGAAGATGATTATATGATTTGCTCTCCATATGCTATGTTTTTTAATGTAGAACAAATTACAAAATAAAAAAGCATCAACCTACATTAGATTGATGCTTTATGAAACTGTGACCGGGCTGGGGCTCGAACCCAGGACCCTCTCCTTAAAAGGGAGATGCTCTACCAACTGAGCTACCAGGTCAATAAAAATAAAATTTTTATTTCCTAATTAAGAAATTTCGTGCCCACGACTGGAGGTTTAAGTACTTGTATTGATTTCTAGTAATTACAATTATAATTCATGTCATTTCCAGTATTAACAGTATATGTAGCTATTTTACTGTTGTATATTTTATGTTATTTCAAACATAAATAACATGCTATTGAATAAAATGTCGGACATATGTCGGACATATGTCGGACATATGTCGGACATATAAATATATTAGCACTACATTTGAATAACAAATAAACTACCAAATGGCTACAATAAAATTCAAACTAAGAACATCAAATAATCCCTCTACAATATTCCTAAGATTTCTAGGTGGACGAAAATTTGATTTTTCAATTCCTTTACCTTTACAAGTTAACCCAAAGAATTGGAATGAGAATAAAGAAGAAGTGAAAAATACACTTTCTGCGAAAGAAAAGGATCAAACTAATACAAAATTAAGAAAGATTAAGTCGAATGTACTAAATAGCTTCAATGAGCTCAATGGAAACACTGGTCTAGTAAATAAGCAGTGGTTGCAAGACATTGTAAACAAAACCCTTACTACAACATTAATTCAGCACAAAAAGCCACTATTAGATTTTATAGAAGATTACATAATAATGATGAGGACGAAGCCAAGCGCTGTAACGGGTGAATTATTATCCATTTCTAGGCAGAAAAGCTATCAAGGTACTTTAAATAAATTAGAGCTATTTGGTAAAGAGAAATATAAACTAGATTTCGATACCATTACATTGGATTTCTACTATGATTTTATTGAATGGTGTGAAGGTAAAGATTACTCAAAAAACTATATAGGAAAATTCATTTCTAATATAAAGTACTTTATGAGTGAAGCTCATGAAGAAAACCTACATAATAATCTTGCTTTTAGAAATAGAAAGTTTAAAAATCTATCGGAAGATACAGATGAATTATACTTAACTATTGAAGAGTTGAGAAAAATAGAAGAAGTTGACTTGTCAGAATACTCTGAAGGATATGACACTGCACGTGATTTATTTATAATAGGGGCTTATACTGGATTGAGAGTATCTGATTTTAACAATCTATCAGAAGACAATATATTATTTGTGCTCAATACTAAGGTTATTAAAGTTGCGACTAAGAAAACGGGAGAACCTGTTGTAATACCTATCCACCCAGTTGTAAATAGAATATTAGAAAAACGTAATGGGGAATTGCCACCAAAGATATCTGATCAGAAAATAAATAATTATTTAAAAAATATTGGAAAGGAAGCCGAAATGAATGAAAACTTCAAAAGAACAAGCACTAAAGGAGGGACAAAAGCAACAACTTTAAAACCTAGATATGAACATATAAAAACTCATACTGCTAGGAGATCATTTTGTACTAATGCATATCTATCTGGCATGGACTCAATTGATATAATGGCAATTTCTGGTCATAGAACTGAAAAATCTTTTCTGAAGTATATTAAGGTTACAAAAGAACAAATAGCTCTACGTATGGCAGACCATCCTTTTTTTACAGATAAAAAAGATAGCATAGGTTCTTATGAAGAAATGATAAAAGAAATAGGAGGTTTGAAATACAGTGCAATTTTAGATTTTCTGGATTCTCTTGCTGTAGAAATTGATACTGATGAAAGGGTTAGTGTAAACTCGAATAAGAAAAAGTTAGCAGTAAACCTTTTTAGTTTGAGTGTTTAACGAACTAAAGAAACACCTGACATTCCATCAGTAATAGATGTAAGAATCAAAATATGTATTTTAATTGGTGAAATAAATTTAAGAATTAACTTTGAATAACTATATCTAAATTAGGAGAAGAAATTAGTTTTTAGGATAATACCTTATTTAGTAAAAAAAAATTTAGATATACCAATTATGTTGCTCCCTTCTATAGTTTGCTCTTTTTGTACATTTATCTCTACTATTCTTACATTTCATTATACGAGGTACTTGTAAAGTTACGTATGGTTCACTACTTAAAAAAATCTGTTAAAATCAAGATCTAAGGTTATTATAATATTTAATACAATATTTTGTATTGCGAATATTAGGAAAAAAAAGACCAAACTATTAAATTATAATATTTTAAGTATTGATAAGTTATGAATGGGGTAATGACCAATTAGAATGATCAAAAAGTGAAAATACATCTGTAAAATTAATACATTACTATTAGCAATTTACTAATAGGTTATTAATAATAATGTGTTATGAAGGTATTTTCCAGAAAACAATTTCAAAAAATTAAAAATGTTACAATTGAAGTATCAAGTTGTGATAATGTAACTCTTAATATATTACAAAAAAGATTAACAAATAATAGTAGCTATTTAAAACATGATTTAGATTTAAAATCATTAATTAATTTTATAGAAAAATACATTGGGCAAGAGTCTATGATTCCTAATAAAATCACTGGTAGAAAACTAAGCTCAGGTAGAGTAACTAACCTAAAAACAACTCTATTTAAGGTTAAAGAATATTATAATACTCATCCATCAACAAAGAGAGTAATTATTGATATTGAGTTTTATTATAAATTCTACAATTGGATGGAATCAAACAATTATTCTGTCAATTATATAGGAAAACAAGTTTCTAATTTAAAGTTATTCTTAATTGCAGCATTTGAGAGAAAGTTATTATTGAATGAAGACTTTAAAAGTAAGAGGTTTAAAATTACTTCTGAAGAATCGGACGAGATATATCTTACAATATCAGAATTAAAAAAGATAATAGATATTGATTTGTCTAAAAAAAATAAATCGTATGATGCCGTAAGGGATGCATTTATTATTGGTGCATTTACTGGATTGAGAGTTAGTGATTATAAGCAACTGAAACTAGAAAATCTTATAACTATTAATGGTTATAAGATGATTACTGTAGCAACAAAGAAAACAGGAAATACTGTAATTATTCCAATACATAAATATGTAAATGAAATTCTAAAAAAAAGAAATGGAAATTTACCTCCTAAAATACATGAGAATACCATTAATAAACTTATCAAAGAAATTGGTGAAATGGCTAATTTAAAAGAAGAAGTTACTAAGGTTATAACTAAAGGAGGTGAAAAATTAAAGTTGAAGTTTCCAAAATATAAGCGAATTATGTCACATACAGCTCGTAGATCCTTTTGTACAAACGCCTATCTTGCTGGTCTTGATTCTATTGATATTATGGCTATTTCGGGACATAAAACAGAAAGCTCCTTTCTTAAATATATAAAAGTTACTAAACAACAGGTTGCTTTAAGAATTGCAAAGCATCCATTTTTCAATCAATAAAAAACATTTTTTATAACGATAATGTGGTTTGTATTTTTAAATTTGAGTATAATTTAATATACATGAAATATGTGAAGTCTTATGCCGACTACTATCCCTTTGGGATGAAAATGCCTGAGAAGTTTGGCGGTGGTAATTACCGTTATGCTTATCAGGGGCAGGAGAAAGACCAAGAAACCGGCTTTGAGGCTTTTGAGCTTAGGCAGTGGGATGGACGTATTGGTAGGTGGATGAGTACTGACCCTTATGGGCAATATGCTAGTCCTTATTTGGGTATGGGAAATAATCCTGTGAATGGTGTTGATCCTGATGGAGGATTTTTTGGTTGGTTAAGAGCAGGTATAACATCTATGTTTACTGGAGGAGATATTCAAAGGAATGATTTTGGAGATTGGCTAGTTGTTAATGGAGATAGAGTACATAATTATGGTGGTTCATGGTTTGGAGGAGTTGGAGTCCCACAAGATGCAGTTGCATTTGCAGAGCCAGGTTATTTTGGTTCTTACGTTAGTACTTCATATGATAACTCAATTGCAAATAGTTTTGTCAGTCCTGCTAATACAACTAGTGAATTTATAAATGGAGGAGTTAACCCTAATGCTAATTTTGGAATAAACCCTGATTATACTTTGGAAACAATGCTTATGCCAACCTCTCGAATAGGTTATGCGAAGATACCAGTATATAGAGTGTATGGAGGTCAAGCAGGACGTTTTGGTAACTCTTGGACTTTTATTAGTCCTAAACTTTATGGTAATACTTATCGTAATTTTGCTGGATTGCCAAATGTTAATTCAGGAGGACTCTTACTCAAAGGGTCTGTCAGGTTAAAAGATATAAACGGATTTAGGATGGCATTACCTCTTGATGGCAACATAGGGAGATTCACTCCTGAATTGTTAATACATCAATCTTGGAATAAGGTAATTTGGTCTTCTAGAAATGTTTCTAGAACTAATTTTTGATATAGTCTTAATAAAATGGAAAATGAAAAATTACAAGAAGCCTTAGATATTTTATATTTTTTTCTTAGAGATGAGGGGTTTAGTATTCATTCGAACGCTATTAAGAAAATGTTAGTCCACCTAAAAAATGAAGATCTCAAAAAGCTAAAAAAGGAGATGAAGTCTGCAATTATATCAGGAGGAGCTGGATCAATGAGAGATATTGATTTTAGAGATGACGAAAAAAGATTTTTATTTAATAATATGTTACAAGCGATTGATGATTTACTAAAAGGTATTTAGCTATAATTCAAAATGAAAATAAAGTTATTATATAAAACACCCGAACTCAAAAAAGTTCGGGTGTTTTTATTTTACGAATATTTTTTTTGGCTTTAGTTATATCTATAAAATATTCTTCACATCCAATAGGGTACAAAAACATCTTAAAAGATACCAATAGGTAATATGAAAAAACATTTAATTTATATTTATTCTAAATAATTACAGCATAGCAATATTTTTATTAAAAAAGTCTTTAAATTTTTTATTAGTCAGCATTTTATCAATCATTTTAAAGATGATACTTTTGTCTTCTTCGTCCAGTTGGCTAATAAGATTTAAATTTTTTAAACTCAAAAAAAACTATATTTGGAACAATAAATGAACAATATCACGCACACATATAAACTGTCTTATGCCGACTACTACCCTTTTGGCATGAAAATGCCTGGGAAGTTTGGAGGGGGTTCTTATCGTTATGCTTATCAGGGACAAGAAAAAGACGAAGAAACAGGTTTTGAGGCTTTTGAGTTGAGACAATGGGATGGACGTATTGGGCGTTGGATGAGTACTGACCCTTATGGGCAATATGCTAGCCCTTATCTTGGGATGGGGAATAATCCTGTAAATCGTATTGACCCCGATGGAGGATTGGATGGTCCTGGTGATCCACCAAATAATGGAGAATCACTTTGGGGGAATTTATCAAATTTATTTTCTTCTTGGTTTGATTGGAATTTAAATGGTTTATTTTCTGGTTCTAACATCAAAGATGATACATACAATAGAGTTCTTAATAATGAAATTGAAGCTATGGATTATGTGAATACTATGGAGAAAACGACAAAAACGATTAATGCATTATCAAGAGTTAAGCCTTATATTTCTATTAACTTTGGGAAATCAACTAACGAAACCCTTAATGCAAACCCTATTGGTCTAGCAGGAGCAGTTATAATTACTGGGGATGGGATGTATTTGTCAGGTGGAGCTGATGCCTCATTTTCTTTGCCTGGCATATACACCAATACGTCTGTAGGTTTAAGTTTTGGACTATATTCAGGAGGGATGGATGGGTATTCTTACGGTTTTGGAGCTGGGTCAATAATTGGAGTTGAAACTAGTAGTAGTCTATTTACAAATAACAGATCAAGTTCAATAGGTATATCTATATCTAATACTCCAGGATATGTAGGGGCAAATGTAATGTATACTCATAAATTTTCATCATGGTAATTCATCTAAAGTTATTTAATAAAGTAATTTACTCTATATCTGTTGTATTATTGTATATTTTTCTATATTTCATTTTAAAACATTCAGAATTAACAGAGGTGTTAGGTGGAGTTACTTATGATTTATGTATGAAATCTTTTGTAGGGGTTCAATTTCTAATATTAATTTATACAATGTTTATGAAGCCTAATTATATTGTAGGTTTTAACTTTGTTTCATTAGTTACAATTTCAATTAGTATCATATTTATTGAAATATTTATTATTTAAAAAATAGATAGTATAATTTATAACTAAAGTTAAGCTATGTCTAACAAGATAATCAATTCTATCTTTATTATTATAGGAATGTTTTTTTTCTATGTTATTTTGAGAACTGCAGTATTAAAAGAGATAATTCCTACGATTATGTATGAATTTATTTATACATTTTTATTTTTAATATATATTATTCCTATGTTATTATATTCAATATTATCTAAGTCTAAATTTGTAGATAAAATTAATATAATATCAATTATATCTCTTTTATTCATGATTTTGGTTATTGAGATTTATATGTATTAATACGAGGAGTGCTATTTTACATTTTTCATTAACCAAGCCTATAAGTCATTATAAATGAGTTAAGGAGCAAGTCTCATAAAGGGGCAGATTTTACTAGTAGTCATTTAATTAGTAATTACTATTCTTCTTCTCAAGTTGCTTCGTTAGAGTCTGGTATATTGAGGACAACTTATAAAGAAGATCCTTTTCACTATTTTAAGTTTAACGGTGAATCTACCTTATATAACTTATATGATGCGGGGAACTATATGTGGGGAAATTGGATGAAGTTTAATAATTGGAGTTATGGCACAGCAAGATTTGGGTCTCAAGCAAATGAATTAGGGTTTGATTCTGCAGCAGATCAGAGAGCGATAAAATCAGGTTATCACCATTAATCATATATTATGGAAAGCTTTATTAGATTGTTTATTGCTGTAATTCTTTTAATGATAGTAATATTTAATGCTGTATTAGGAGAGGATATTAAAAATGAATTAAGATCTTTTCTTAGTGACTTAAACTTAATAGTATTTCCAGTATTATTAATTGTGAATTTATTTTTACTAATAAAGCTACTGGTACAGAGTAAGTTTATTATTAAAATAATACAAGATATATTATATGTAATAATATCATTATTAACTATTATTGCCTATATAATTCTAATGATTAGAAGTTTTTTTATATAAAAAAAGGTACACTGTACTACTTTGCACTTTTTCACTAAAAAAACCTACAAACTTTTATAAATAAATAGTTTGTAGGTTTTTTACGTTTTATGAGTACGTATACTTCTTGGATGCCAGTTATCTTATTAAAGAATTATAATTCAACATCCAATAGGACACAAAAACATCTTAAAAGTCACCAATAGGTAATATGAAAAAAATGTTTAATTTATATTTATTCTAAATAATTACAGCATAGCAATATTTTTATTAAAGAAGTCTTTAAACTTTTTATTAGTCAGCATTTTATCAATCATTTTAAAGATGATACTTTTGTCTTCTTCGTCCAGTTGGCTAATAAGATTTAAATTTTTTAAACTCAAAAAAAACTATATTTGGAACAATAAATGAACAATATCACGCACACATATAAACTGTCTTATGCCGACTACTACCCTTTTGGCATGAAAATGCCTGGGAAGTTTGGAGGGGGTTCTTATCGTTATGCTTATCAGGGACAGGAAAAAGACACTGAGACTGGTTTTGAAGCTTTTGAGCTTAGGCAGTGGGATGGACGTATTGGTAGGTGGATGAGTACTGACCCTTATGGGCAACATGCTAGTCCATATCTTGGAATGGGGAATAATCCTATTAGTATGGTTGATCCTAACGGAGGATATAGTTGGATTGGAGCTTGGATTAGGAATGGGTTCAGCAGGGAAGGATTATCTCAAAGTACTATGAATGGAGAATGGGGTTATTTGGATGGAGAAGTATTGAATGGTCATTTTGAACATGGAAAATATGGAAATACTGACATGATGTTGGATATGACTTTTAATTATTCAGATGGATTATCTGTTGGTATAGATAATTTATTTAATGCTTCAACTTTTAGCAGTTCTTCTGATGTAATTGGGAATGGTGGTATTGTACTAGGAACTTTCTTAACCTCATATGAAAAAGCAATAATAGGAAGATCAAATTTGTTACCTCCTGTTGTATATGAAAATTCTCTCCTTTTTAATTCATATGGCAAAATGAATTTTGTAAATAATGGTATAGGTATATTAAGTGTTTTTACTCCATCATTGAATTATATTTTACAAAATGGTTCAGAATATAGTAAAGCAGATTTAGTTTTTGATACGTTGTTTGGCACTATAGGATACAAAGGAGGTTCTATTGGGTTAGGAATAAGTGCATATTACTTCTTAGCTGTAAAGCCTACAATTATAGAGTCCAGAAAAATGACTATTCAACATAGGGCAGAATGGATGCATCAAATAACACATGGATTATGATACAGGTAGTATATTTTAAGATATTTATTAGTTTCATTGAATGGGAACAAACAATACATCCTAAATATTCATTTGCTAAGCAATATAAAACAGCAATGGGACACCTTTCATTTATTGAAGCTATAAATGTATTAACTATTGTCTATATGTTTTATAAAGAAGAATTACCTAATTTTCTTCAAAATAATTTTTCATTACTGTTTTCTATTATATTAATTGTAATATTGTTATTACTGTTAAAAAGGTTTTTTTTATTTCTTAATACATTAACTTTTGAAGGTAAAATTGCAATTTATTACCATGAATTTCATAAAGAAGGTGCTATTGGAATTTTTTCATTAACATATTCGTTTTTAAGTTTTTTTTGCCCTACAATAATAACTTTAATTTATTATTGATTAATATAATAGAAAGTAATAATAAATCTACTCTTATGCCGACTACTACCCTTTTGGTATGAAAATGCCTGGGAAGTTTCGTGAGGGTTCTTATAGGTATGCTTATCAGGGGCAGGAAAAAGATGGAGAAACGGGATTTGAGGCTTTTGAGTTGAGACAGTGGGATGGACGTATTGGGCGTTGGATGACTACTGACCCTTATGGGCAATATGTTAGTACTTATCTTGGGATGGGGAATAATCCTATTAATCAAATTGATACTGATGGAGGGTGGACTACTCCCCCTGACCATTGGAGATTAGGTTCTGATGGTAAACTAAGGCTTATAGTTAAAACTAATGACAAATTTAATATCTTTTTTGATACAAATAATAAAGAAATATTTAGAACAAATCAGCAAATTAGTTGGAATAGTGCATTAGAGGCTAAGTATAAAGTTGATATGTCAAGTATTGTATTAATGCAAATTGGAAAAGATCAACAGGTTTTTAATACAATGGTAAGTAGGGCAAGAAAGGTTGGTTGGCTAATGGATGATAAATTAAATTTAGCAAATGTTAACCAAATGAAGTCTAATGGTATAGGTCTTAGATCTAAGGCAGGCGTCATTGGCATTACCAATTTAATTATGGATTTTGCACAAGGTAAAGCTCTGTCTCCATTGAGTACTTCTACTTTTTATGATGGAAAAAGAGAAATAGGATTTTTAAATTCGATGTCTTTATTTTTTACAGGTAAATCTATTGGTATGAATTTCAGTTCTGAACCAATAGCTCTCCCAGCAGAATCTATTTATGATATGAGTAAGGCAAGAATTGATAACACAAGAGTTTCAAATTAATTATGTATTATTTTTTAAAAAATATAACTAAGCAACCATATTTAATCTTGGTACTAATATTGTGGGTCTATGTCAAATATAGTGGGTAATCAAATTTCAGCTTACCACAAGTAAAGTATATCATATTGATAAAATTATTGATATTTCTATATCCT
>JADGDT010000070.1 GCA_016744755.1 Ichthyobacteriaceae bacterium
TCCAATGTAGATTTAAAACTAATTTTTTCTACATGAGTTTCTGTGTAAGGTGTATTAAGTTTTGTATCGGTAGTAAGCCACCCGTTAAGTACTGCAGTTTGTCTGATATCGGTTTGATCGCCAAACATAAACCCTAAAGATGGAGCCATACTGCCGTTATAGTTTTGTTGTCCAAAGAACCCAACTTCTGGTAAGTAACCAGGTAAGAATGTACCATTATTTTCAGAGTAAGACATGGTTACATCTTTAATCATGGTAAGTATTCCTACTGGTATGTCCCAAGCAGAAGATGTTGGTTTTGCTGTTGTTTTAGCCCCAGGCTTTCTAGATTTTCTATTTTTTGAAGAAGATTTTTTACCAATACCCAACTGGCTGTATAATTTCTTGAAGTTAAGTTTTCCGTTTAGTTGAACTGTGTTTGAATTTTGCAGGTTGTTACCTAAGTTCAAGTCTTCTGTTCTATTAGCCAACGATCCAGCCTGCCAATCGAAATCGGCAGAATATTTGAAGTTTACATCTATCCATTTTAAAGCAGGAATATCTTGTAGAGGTAATTTATAACCTATGTTGAAACGCTGATGGAAATGAGTAGGTCTACCAAAAGACATGACATTAGTCCAAATAGTATCTCTTTTTTCTCCAGTGTCAATTGCTCCAAAAGGTTCATCAACAATATTATTGGCTCTAGTGCTTAGGTCTATTTTTAAATTTTTAGTCAAATCAAATGTGAACGAATAAGCGTAGTTCATCATGAAATTTTTATTGTAAAGAGGGTCAATTTTTAATTGAGGACTTTCAATATTTCTATATTTCTCCGTGTTATATCTCCTAGACATATCTGTTTGAAAAGATAGTTTTGAAGGAAATAAATAAACATTTGTGTTTTCTACAAGGTTTAGCCATTCGCTACTTTTAGCGAACTTCCAATTCTTGAAGGGTTTATAGTTTTTAGGTTTCGAATTAAAATTATATTGTATTCCAGCTTTGTATGTATTGTCTATAAAATACTCAGTATTTACATCGGTATGTTCAGTTTTACTTTGAGAGTAGCTAACAGAAAGGTTCTCAACATCGTATATTTTTGGTTTTTTCTTTCCTTTTCTTTCTTTTCTAACATTAGTGAAACTTACACTTGTACGCTTTGTATGATCTTGAGCAATTTTCAAAAGTTTTTGTTTGTCTGATTCGCTACTTACATTTTCAAGTGATTTTTGTAAAGTAATATCCGGATTCAAAGGGTTGTACTCAGGGTCTTTAAAAGTTTCTGTTTGTGTGTAATACATAGGTATGTTCAATCCCCATCTTTGTGGAGCAAATTTACCTAGGTTAACATTTGTTGCTAAATCATATCTTTTTACATCTTCGTTCGCTCTTTCCGAAACACCTTTTTCCAACGATCCAAAACCTATAGTACTCATAGATCCCGAGAACGAAACATCTGCTAAATCAGCGAAGTTTGCATTTACTGTTGCTGCTGCTGCCCAGCCACCTCTTTCATCGAAACCTGTAAGTCTTAATTCGTTTACCCACAATTCTGCAGATCTAGCTCCAATAGTATTATCACTACTTTCTAAGCCAATAACTATACTCCTGATGTTGGCCATACTCGGATTACCTTTTACAGCAACGAAGTTTTTACCATCGGGTCTTTCAAATAGTTTTGTCCTATCAGAATTATTACTATTTCTTTCTAGTTTTATATCCTCCCACTTGGTGAAATCCAAATTTAGTTCATTCTCCGAAGGCCAAATATCGGTATCTATTCTTGCGCCCCAAGGAGTCACTTTTAGAGGTATACTGTATTGGTAGTAGTTATCTCCAAAATCAGATCCCATTCTCACCACTAACTTTAACTCGCCATCGGTTACAGCTGCAGAATGTTCACGACTTTCGAGGTGGGCAAACATTTTTAATGTTTTATATCGTCTTAGATCTACGCTAATATTTTTAAATGCCGATCTAGATTCGCCAGGAGCAAGTGAATCAACTATAAAAGATAATGATTGCTCATTTTGTTGTTGAACCTGAGTTTGGTTGAATAGTTTTTCTCTGTCAATACCAGGAGGAGTAACATAAGGAATGGGTGTACGGTTAGAGTTTTCTTCTAAATTTACTGCCGAAACCTCATACTTTGTTCCTGTCATGCCAAAGTCTAAATCTTCGTCATCGTCAAACATTTTATTATAACGTCTCCATTCGCCTCTGATGAATTCTAACTTTGCCATACGTACAACAGTAGAATCTTTGAATCCGTGCATAAACATTCTAATAAATCTAATAGATCTAAAATCGGCTATGCCTCCAATAGTTTTTTCTGGTTGCGATAAAGGAATCTTAAATTGATACCAAATTACTGGCTTACGTTTTCCATTTGCGAGTAGTACACTACTCTCTTTTTTATCGACTATGTAGCTCTCCCCAATTTCCATGTTGGTAGGGTCAAGTTTCAATTTATATTGAAAATATGATTCCGTTCTACTTAAACTTTGATCTTTATTTAAGTCTTCTACATCGGGTAATGTTGTTGATGCAGTAGGGTAGGATTCAGGTGATTTTGATGCAGGTTTAGAATTTCCTTCTACACCGTTGTAGTTTTTATATCTCGATAAAATACTTACTTGGTTGTTGTCGAAATCTGTACCTCTAAAATGGTGAAAATCATCTGTTGCAGGGTCATTGTTTATGTCGGCGAGTGCATTTGCATCAGTAACTATACCTGTAATTTTATTCATGTAAGCACTGTAGAAACTAGCTTCTTTGGTACTGTTCATTCCATTAAAACCAATATCTTGGACTAATACTGCATCATCGTTGTTATCAAAAGAATAAAGTAGAGATTGATTTTTAGGAACAAGACCCCACTCAGTTTCTATTAAATCATTTGTGTTGCCATCGGCAGGAATACCATTTTCAAAACTTTTTCTACCATCTCTAAGAATATCTTCTGATATGGATCCAAGATTAAAATATAAATCCCCTCCTGTGTTGTTAGGGTCTTCTGCAAAAGGATCCATCATCCAAATCTGAATATACTCTATATTTGATTCTTCAAAATTACTTGTTGTAAGTGCCCTTGTTATACCTCCCCACCTGTCTTCTGGTTTTTGCAATGTACCATCGGGGTTAATATTTGTATCATCGAAATTATACATGCCTCTTTCTTGCGGATAGTATGCAAGGTCGAACATAGGAATAATTGTAGGACTACCAATTGGGACTTCAGTTTCTGGAAAAACCTCATTTATGTAAACCCTTCTTACACTATTTTGCGAAAGTTGATCTTTGTCGTCTTGTATATGTTTTGGTGTAATAGCAGAACTTCCGTAGAACAAAGGATCAATTATATACCACGAAAACCTTGCTCTATTTATACCATTTCCAATACCTTCTATTGATGCTTCAGGGAATAATGTTGGGTCGTTTGGAGTAGAAGCAAGTTGCCATTGCGAAACACTTTTTATATCCATGGTTATCTGTGCAGACTCAAAATCATCTATGTAAGATGTAGAGCCTCCAGTAACATCTATTCCACTAGGAGAGCCTGGCATTAGATAAGCAAATTCACCAGTAACACTAATGTTTGATTTCACCTTACGATCGGCAAAGGAGATCATACTTGCAAAGTCACTCAAGTAAGGAGCTTCATCGCTAAATGTAGCACTAGCCCCAAAAACGGTATTGTTTACAGGTTCAACTCCGTAAGAAACTTTTTGAGTTAAAGGTTTTTCTTTAAGATTAAGGATATTGGCCTCCATCACAAATTTGTCATTAAATTTGTGTTCAATATTCAGTCCCATAAACCTTCTGGTTTGTAAACTAAAAGCTGAGTTATTCTCGAGAGACACAGAAACTGGTGCTCCTGATGCAGTTAAATTCTCATTTATAACTTTTACTCGTCCAAGCTGATAGTCTACTGTGTAGTCAACTCCTTCTACAAGTGTTCTTCCACCCGATGTAACTTTTACAGAACCACGAGGAACATTTATAGCTCCAAGGGGAATACCTCCACCACCTTCTGCTTTGTATTTACCTTTAAGTAAGAACTTGTTTTTTCGGGTTTGTTGTTGAGCTACAAACTTTGTAGAATCATATAATTCTTGAAAAACATACTTATCTATAGCTGCAGCATCTCCGGTAAGTTTACTCTCTAAGTACTTACCAAAAGGTTGAGCAGCTGGAAATATTATCTTTCCATTTTTGCTATCTATTGTTATTCCATTAAGAAAATCAAAATAACCATCTGGTTGAGGATCGCCATTTTTGTTTAATCTATCTAAATTGAATACTGTTAGAAGTATTTGGTCTTTTACGGGCGAATCATCTAAGTAGTTTAGAGGAACACCAGTTTTGTCGTTTGCATATAAAATATCTAATCTGAAATCATCTGGCGAAACCTGATAAGCTCCCATTGCATAGATGTTTTTCATCATCAAATCCCATGTAGGAAGTTTAACATCTGTGATGGTTGATTTCAGAAGTTTCACAACAATATTTTGCGGAGCTTCTATACCATCGTTAGAAAATTCACCCACTTGATAAGTTTTTCCGTTGTAAGTATATTGGAAAGCTATACCTAAAACTTCATCAGCATTAAGCGATTGATTTAACGAAATATAACCTAATCTTGGGTCGAATTTGAATTCGTTAGGTGTAAGTTTTCTAGCATTTTCAAGAACCACGTAGTCCGATGATTCGTTTAAGCCAATGGAAGACATTGCTGAAGGAACTTGAGAAATATCTCTAACTCCCGCAGGTAAGCTTGCTGGATTCAACGAGTTACTTTCGTTATCAGGAAATGGGCTACCAGAAGGTGTTACATTCGGGTTGTAGGGGTTACTTTCTCCCAAATCCATCATACCCACAATATTTCTTACATTTTCTGTTTCGGCTTTACGGTTGGTAGTCCAAACCTCTATCCTAGTAATATTTATTCCACTGTTTATAAAAGGATAATCTTTTACCGCAACATCATAGTTATCGAAAAAATATTGAGAAAAGTAATAGTGTTTATTAGCTTCATAATTATCAATATAAAATTCAAATTCATTTACAGTAGAACCACCTTCGGAAGTAATGGTTTTTGTTTGCGATTTTTGCTCAGAGAAAACACCTGTAACGGTAGTTTTTCCAAACTGGAGTTTAGTTTTTACTCCGAATAAACTTTGAGCTCCTTGTATAAGGGATGAATTAATCGGCAGACTTACGTTACCAAGTTCTATCTTTTTTACAATGTCGTCTTCATTACCTGTAAATTCCAATTTCATTTGATTCTGGAAATTGAAGGTTGCTTGAGTATCGTAATTAGTTTGTAGACGAAGCTTTTTACCTATTTTACCAATTACACTCAACTGAATACGTTGGTCAAAATTAAAGTTTAGGTTAGATCTATTTTCTTCTGGAATCTGAGGGTTGTCAATATTCTGATAAAGCATTCCTAAATCTATACTTGCATAACCTTGAGGAATTATCTCAATTGTATTACCTCCAAAAATAGTTTCGAAAAATTTAGAATCAATTGTAAACTGAGGGAGTAGGTTGTCGGACCCACTTTGTTTCTTTTTCTTGGGATCTAGTGCGTCTGATTTTTGTTTGAAATATTCCTGCATGGACTTGTTTAGCACATAGTCAGAATATTCTTTTCTATTCATCAAATAAGGATTAGAAATATTGTATTCTCCAATTTTATTTGTAAAAATATACGAATTGCTTTTAGTATCGTAATCTACAGTTTCTTTTGCATTCTTGGGATTGTTGAGATAAAGCCCTCCTGTTTTGGTGTTTACAAAAGGATAAATTAGTGTATCGCTAGCAACAGAATCGGTTTGAGCTTTTGTGGGAACATTTTGAGCATTTAAACTATTTAAACCAACAAAAAACATTAGCACAACAATTAGTAGTGAAATGTACTTGGTAGTATATTTTAAAATTAAGCTCAAAGATGTAGGGGTTGTTTTGGTATTAGTTTAAAGCACTTTTAAGGCACTTTTTATTAGTTCTTCAACAGTAAGTCCAGGTTCGTTTTTCAAGAATTTATCGACTACTTTAAGCGATTGTTTTCTTGCGAAACCTAAAACTTCTAATGCTGATAACGCTTCCTCTTTGTTACTATTGTGCTTAGGTAGCGAAATATCTGAAATTTCTATGTTATTGCCAATTTTATCACGTAAATCTAAGATAATTCTTTGAGCTGTTTTTGCTCCAATTCCTTTTACAGCTTTTAATTGATCCACATTTTCAGTTTGTATTGCTTCTTGAGCTTGACTAGGTGATAGTGTGGATAAAATAACTCTTGCGGTATTTACGCCAACTCCATTAACAGAAATCAACATTCTGAAAATTTCTCTTTCTTCTTTTTCGTAAAAACCATAAAGCAGATTAGCATCTTCTCTAACTACAAAATGAGTAAATAGTTTAAGATTTTCTTCATCAGGGATTTTAGAAAAAGTATTAAGGGATATGTTTATTAAATACCCTACACCATTGCAATCTATAGTTGCGCTTGTCGGATTTTTCTCTACTAATTTTCCTTGTATATGTTCAATCATAATTATGATTCCCGGTTTTTGTTAGTGGGCTAAAATTAGAGTTATTTATTTAAAGGATAACCATTAAATCTAGTTATGTTTTTGCTTTGCTAAACCTTTACAAATATTCTTTACAATAGATGGACCTTCGTATATAAATCCAGTATATACTTGAACTAAACTTGCGCCTGCGTTAAGTTTTTCTATTGCATCTTCTGCTGTGTAAATACCTCCAACTCCGATTATTGGAAAACTTCCATTAGACTTTTCTGAAAGATATTTTACAACCTCGGTAGAGCGCTTTCTAACAGGTACACCACTTAAACCACCAGCACCAATCTCTTCTATTCTTTCTTCTGAAGCAGTTAGTCCTTCGCGAGAAATTGTTGTGTTAGTAGCAATTAGACCTGCTATTTTTGTTTCGTTTACAATATCTATAATATCATCTAGTTGCTCGTTTGTAAGATCTGGAGCAATTTTTAGTAGTATTGGTTTTGGAGTGTTTTTTTTATCGTTTAAATTTTGAAGAGTAGCCAATAAATTTGTCAGAGGTTCTTTGTCCTGGAGTTCGCGTAGGTTTGGAGTGTTAGGAGAACTAACATTTACTACAAAGTAATCGACAACATCAAACAAAGTTTCGAAATTGAAAACGTAGTCATCAACAGCTCTGTCATTTGGTGTTGCTTTATTTTTTCCAATATTACCTCCAATAACTATCCCTGATTTTCTTTTTTCTAAAAGATTTTTAGCGTTAACTACTCCTTTGTTATTGAATCCCATGCGGTTAATTAAGCCTTCGTCAGGAATTAATCTAAATGCACGTGGAGCAGGATTCCCTAGTTGACCTTTGGGAGTAACTGTTCCAATTTCTATAAAGCCAAATCCGAAGTTAGCAAGTTCGTCAAACAACTCGGCATCTTTATCTAAGCCTGCCGCTAGTCCTACAGGGTTTTTGAATTTTATTCCGAATACGGTGCGTTCTAGTGATTTGTCTTCGTAGTTGAAAAGTAATCTGAAAATAGCAGGAACTCCAGGTATTTTAGAAAATAATTTTATTGATCCAAAAACGAAACTGTGAATATCTTCAGCGTAAAACTTGAAGAGAATTGGGCGAATAAGAGTTTTGTACATTTTATGATTTTGAAAGCAAAAATAAACTTTCAAATTCAATTATATAAATTATTTCTATCTTTAATTGTTTGGGTTAATTATTGATTTTATTTGTTATTTTTAAGAATTACTAATTACTAAATCCTATTCAATGATTAAATATATTTTTCTAGCACTTATATTCCCTTTTTTATTGGTTGGTCAGAATAAAAAACACAACATTAATTCAGATTCTAACAGTATAGTTATCAGTGAGATAATGTACGATCCAACACCAAGTGTATATCTTCCCGAAGCAGAATATTTAGAGTTGTTTAATAACTCTGATCAGGATATTATAATGTCTGGATGGAATCTTTTTGTAGGTAAGAAAATGTATAATATTCCAAATTACACTTTAAAAACAGGGGAGTATGTTCTTTTGACTAAAGATGTTACACTTTTTACTGACGTGAATGTACTTCAAGTAAATATTACATCCCTAAGTAATTCTGGTACCACATTGCGAATAGAAAATAGTTCAGAGGATATAATTAATAGTATTTATTATAATTCAAAGATGTTCTCTGAGAGTGCTAAAAAAGATGGAGGTTGGAGTTTAGAATTGATTAATCCTAAAAACGATTGTATTAAAAAGGAGAATTGGGATGGGTCGAAAAACATTAATGGAGGAACTCCTGGTTTAGCTAATTCTATTACAAATTTACAGTATTTTCCTGATGTTTCTACTGATGTAATTAAAGTTGTAACTAATGATGATGTGTCTTCGTTGGCAATAACTTTCAGCCATTTTATTGCCGAATCATCTCTACTGCTTAAAACAGATTATCCAAACACATATAATCTTTCATCAAACAATTCTGCGGATGGTAGTTCGGAGGTTGTTATAGATTTGTCGAGTAGTATTGGTGGAGATATTAATTATTTTGTTTTCGATGGCTTGAAAAGTTGTGATGGAAATATTGTAAAAAATGATACAATTTGGTTATCACAATTTCAAAATATTTTAGTAGGAGATATAAAGGTTAACGAAGTAATGTTTAACCCCAAAGAAGGTAGTTCGGATTTTGTAGAGCTTTATAATGTTTCAGATAAGTTTTTGAGCTTGCGAAGCGCTAGTATAGGTAATTTTATTATTGAAGGGACTAGTATGTCTAGTGATAATGTTAAAAAAATAACAACAGATAATATTATTTTCGCACCTAAGAGTTATCTAGTAATTACTACTGATGCCCAATCTACAATAGAAACTTACCACAGTGGAAATAGACAAAAATATGTAGAGATTTCTTCGATGCCAAGTCTAAATAATACGCAGGGCAATATTGCTGTTTTTAATCCTTCCTTAGAGTTTGTAGATGCAATGGTTTATAATGATGAGATGTTCTCAGAAAGCACTAAAAAAGACGGAGATTGGAGCTTAGAACTTATTAATCCTGATAATAATTGTATTGAAATAGGTAATTGGGATGGATCGTCTGATGCACTTGGAGCTACTCCAGGTTTAGAAAATTCAATAAATAATACTGTTTATTTTCCTTCAATGGAGAATATGATAACTAAGGTGGTAACTAATGACGATGAATCTACATTCAATATCTTCTACAAACAATATGTAGATGAAAGCTCAATTAGTATTTCCAGTGATTATTTATCTAGTTTTTCTCACGAACTAAATACTTTACCTGACGGGACTTCAGTTATTTCAATAATACTAGACAAAAGTATAGGAGATGATATTAATTATTTTTTATTAAAAGGACTGAATAATTGCGATGGAAGTGAAATAGAAACGGATACTGTTTGGGTGTCAAAAACAGTTGATATTCAGGAGGGAGATTTGCGTGTAAATGAGGTTATGTTTAAACCTTTATCAGGAAATAGTCAGTATATAGAAGTACTTAATGTAACAGATAAATTCTTTAACCTTAAAGATGTTGTATTGGTGAATTATATTGAAGAAGAGGATGTAATTACTACGGATAATGAAAAGATAATTACAGATGAAAATTTAATATTAGAGCCTCATAGTTATTTTATTTTTACTACAAATGTAGATAATGTACTTGCAAGTTTCAATTACAATAAAGGGCGTAATTTTATTGAAACGACTACTTTGCCTAAGATGAATACAACTAATGGAAACGTGGCAATTATCAATTCTGATTCTGATTTTATTGATTTGATGTATTACACATCCGATATGTTTGATACGGATAAAGATAAGGATGGGGGAGTGAGCTTGGAGTTGATAAATCCTGATAATAAATGTGTAAAAAACCAAAATTGGTCTAGCTCAATTGGAGTAGAAGATGGTACACCAGGTAGACTTAACTCTATTTTTGATAATGGGTTTTATCCAGAACAAGTTAATGAGTTACTAAGTGTGTATACAAACGACGATGTGTCATCTTTTAATATCTCTTTAAGTTCGTATGTAGATGAAACATCTGTAGATATTGAAACTAGTTATACAGATAATGTAAATTATTATGTTCGTAATAGACCTAATGGGAGCTCTAATATATCAATAGATCTAGAAGGAAGTCTCAGTAATACTGAATACTTTTTATTTAAAGACCTTAAGAGTTGTGATGGTGGCACTATTGTTATGGATACAGTTTGGTTGTCGCCTTTTGAAGAAGTTCAGCATGGAGATATTGTAATCAATGAAATAATGTTTTATCCCAAAACAGACAATAGTGAATTTATAGAACTATATAATAATACTGATAAATTTTTAAGTTTAAAAGGCACATATTTATCAAATTTCACATCAGAAGAAGATAGCGGTACAGCCGAAAATGAAAAACTAATAACTGACAAAAATTTGGTTTTTAATCCTAGGACATACCTTGTTATTACTAATAGTACAGAATCAATAATTGAGAGTTACAAAAGTGCTGATAGATCTAGATTTATTGAGATTAAGGAATTGCCAAAATTAGATAACAGCGAAGATAATATTTCCATACTATCATCGGATTTTAGCTTTATAGACAAAGTATCGTATTTCTCTGATATGCACGTTAGTCTAATTACTAGTGATAAGCAAAGAGGAGTGTCGTTGGAGAGAATCAAAGCATCAAATCCTAGTTTAGATGTTAGTAATTGGACTTCAGCATCTCAGGAAAGTGGAGGAGCTACTCCTGGATTTCAAAATTCGGTGAGTCCATTAGATGTGAAAATTGAAGATAATATTGAGGTTTACCCTGAGTTGTTTACTCCAAATGGAGATGGTTTTAATGATGTTGTTGAGCTAAAATATAAAAATGATGTTGTTGGATCTGTGGCTAATGTAAAAGTATTTAATTCTCAAGGTGTTTTTATTAAAGAAATAGCAAACAACTATCTGTTGGGAGCAGAAAGTAGTTTTATTTGGGATGGAATTAATGAAGATAATTCTATCTGCGAAAAAGGAATTTATATTTTTTGGGTAGAGATTTTCGATACTGAAGGCAATGTAACTACTTATAAGAAGGTTTGTGTTATCGGTTAGATAAATGAATCTGAAGCATCATGTTATTAAGATGAGTCGTCGCTATGCGACTAGCCAATAAGTCGCATAGCGACGACTCATATTTATCACCTTGGAATTTATTCCAAGGACAAAAAAAAGAGAGGCAATTGCCTCTCTCTTCTCAAAAATATTTTATAATCAGTATTACTTGATTGTAGAAATTCTCATAGTGTTAACCATTCCTCTTTCCTTAACAGGCATAGAAGTTAAGTTTACAAGAGATTCTCCTTCATCAGCATATCCTTTTTCTTTTACTATAGAATTAATATCAACTACAGTTTCATCAGTACTTGCAAATTTATCGTAATAAACAGCTTGTACTCCCCATACTAAGTTAAGCATGGTAAGTATACGTTTATTGTTAGTAAAAGTAAGGATGTGTGCATTTGGTCTGTGAGAAGAGATCTCGAAAGCTGTATATCCTGTGTTAGTCATCGTAGTAATTACGTTAGCTTCAATTTGAGCTGACATTTGTGCTGCGTTGTAACAAACAGAGTTAGTAATATATCTATCGTCTCTAATTACTGGCTTGTGCTCAGGAACTTGAATCATACTACAAGATTCTACTTTCTTGATTATACGAGTCATTTGCTCTATTACTTCAACAGGATATTGTCCTATAGAAGTTTCTCCAGATAACATTACTGCATCAGCACCATCAAGTACAGAGTTGGCAACATCATTTACTTCGGCACGTGTTGGAGTCATTGAGTCTATCATAGTCTCCATCATTTGTGTAGCAATAATTACTGGCTTACGAGCAATTTTACACTTACGTACTAATTCTTTCTGAATTAATGGAACATCCTCAGCAGGAATCTCAACACCTAGATCACCACGAGCAACCATAATTGCATCTGTGTAAGGCATAATTCTATCGATATCAGCTACAGCTTCTGGCTTCTCAATTTTAGAAATAATTGGAATATGGTGCTCAGAGTGTTTCTTAATAAGTGCTTGTAGATCTAATAAATCTTGAGGGTTTCTTACAAAAGATAATGCAAACCAATCAATATTTATTTCTTCCATTGCGAAGATTGCATCGTTTATATCTTTTTCTGTAAGAGCAGGAAGAGATACTTTTGTGTTAGGTAGATTTACTCCTTTTTTAGATTTAAAAGGACCTCCTTGTATAACTTTAGCTTTTACTTCACTTTTATTGTCTGTTTCAATAATCTCCATCATCAACTTACCGTCGTCTAATAAGATTTTCTCACCAGCTTTTACATCTTTAGGGAATCTTTGGTAAGTCATATAAGCTAAAGAAGCATTACCAACACACTCTTTATTTGTGAAAGTTACGATATCGCCTGGCTTAACAATTGCTCCTTCTTCAATAACTCCAACTCTTAATTTAGGACCTTGTAAATCACCTAGTATAGCTGTAGTAAATCCGAACTCGGCATTAAGTTCGCGAATCATTTTTACTCTCATTTTCACCTCTTCATAATCAGCGTGTGAAAAATTGATACGAAAAACATTAACACCAGCTTTCATCATGTTGTGCATGATAGTTTTGTCGTCTGTTGCTGGGCCTAGTGTTGCAACGATTTTCGTTTTCTTTAAATTGTGCATAATTAAAAAATTAAATTCCGTTTAGAACGTAAAGTATTATATTGGATTGAGAAAGCTGTAGTAATTGCAGGTATAGATCTTATCTTACTGATTAAATCATCAACTCGCTTTTTGTTTTCTATAAAGTCAATCCTAAGCAAATAATTTAACTCCTTTTTTTCAGGGATAAAGTATTTAGTAATCTGTGTGACTTGATTGTTTTGCGAAAACAAATCTTGTGATATTTCTTTTACTTCCTCAGAAAATTGATTTTCTGTATTGTACTTGTTGTTTATTAAGTGCCATTCTTCCATTTCTTCTTCATTTTTGTAAATGAAGTGGGAGTAGTAACTTAGTTCATTTTTCGATTTGCTTTGAACGTCAATATCATTTTCGAGTCGAACAAAATATGTTTTTAAATCTTTATTCAGATGAAATGCTAGTTGGTAGTCATCAAGAATAGTCTTGATCCCTATAATTGTATATTCAAAATCAATATCTAACTCCATCTGAAATAATGCTAATTGTACTTAGTACACTTTCATAAATCGTGTGCAAATTTACTATTTTTTATTGTAAATCAAAATATATAAGACGCTATATGTGTTTGCCTTTGTTTTGTATTGAATGTAAGACGATTATATTCTCACAAGATAATGAAAGCAATAATTATTTACTATTTGGTTTAGTTTTTTTTTGCTGTATAGAATAGTATGCTCGCTTAGATGCCTGTTCTTCAGCTTTCTTTTTAGACGTAGCTCTTCCCTTTGAAATGTATTTTCCATCAATCTCTAGTTTTATACTGAAAAGTTTGTTTCTAGTATCTACTTTATCTTCTACAAGAACAAATTTCACGTCTTTCCTTTCTTTTTGACAGAACTCTATTATGTAACTTTTATAGCTAGATATTTTGTTTTCTAGATTGTCTATATCAACAAAAGGCTCTATTGTTTTGTCGTAAATAAACTTTTCGGCATAGTCATAGCCTCTATCTAAATATATCGCTCCAACAAGCGATTCGAAGGAATCACCAAGTAGTGTAGAACTAAATTGAGCTTCAGGGATTTTACTCTTAATAAGTCTTTTTAATCCTATTTGTTTGCCAACAACATTTAGGGAGCTTCTACTTACAATTTTAGATCTCATTTGAGTTAAATAACCTTCGTTTTTTGTAGGCATCTCTTCGTAGAGATATGCCGAGATTACTGAACTTAAAATGGCGTCACCCAAAAACTCTAGTCTTTCGTAACTAATTGGATTGCCTTCTTTATCGAATTGTGCCATACTCCTATGTGTAAAGGCAGTGTGATACAATTCAATAGTTTTTGGTTTGAAACCTAAAATATCCTTGAGGGTAGAAAAAAAATTCCCGTCTTCATTTGAAGGACGGGAATTAAACCATTTTAGGATAAATTTCATGTTAATACATTTTATTTATTCTTATTTACATCAATATAATGTAAAGAGAGTTTTAATAACGATATTTATTTATCGTCATATTTTTTTATTGATTTAACTTAATAAATCAGTTTTCTTTCTTATTTAATTTTTTTGAAAAGGATACTTGCATTATGACCTCCAAAACCAAATGTATTGGTTATTATTACATTAACCTCTCTTTCTTGAGATTTGTTAAATGTGTAATTTAACTTAGGGTCTAACTCCGAGTCAAGTTCAAAGTGGTTAATTGTAGGAGGAACAATGCCTTCTCTTAATGTTAGTATAGATGCTATTGATTCAACTGCACCGGCTGCGCCTAATAAGTGACCAGTCATTGATTTAGTTGAATTAATATTCATGCTATAAGCGTGCTCTCCAAATAATTTTTGGATAGCTTTCACTTCAGAAATATCTCCTAAGGGAGTAGATGTACCGTGTACATTAATAACGTCAACGTCTTTGATAGATAATTCAGCATCATCTAAGCAGTTAACCATTACTTTGTAAGCCCCTAGTCCTTCAGGATGAGGTGCAGTCATATGGTGAGCATCGGCAGACATTCCTGCGCCACCAACCTCAGCATAAATTTTTGCTCCTCTTTTTACAGCGTGCTCATATTCTTCTAAAATAAGAGAACCAGCGCCTTCTCCTAATACAAAACCATCGCGTCCTTGATCAAAAGGTCTTGATGCTGTAGCAGGATCATCATTTCTTTGAGAAATAGCGTGAAGTGCGTTAAATCCAGCAATTCCAGCATCGATAACACTTGCTTCAGAACCACCAGTTACGATTACGTCTGCTTTTCCTAATCTAATGTAGTTATAAGCATCGATAATAGCGTTAGAGGCAGAAGCACATGCACTAACTGTTGTAAAGTTAGGGCCTCTAAATCCATACTTAATTGATATTAACCCGCCAGCGATATCAGCTATCATCTTTGGGATAAAGAAAGGGTTGAATTTTGGTGTTCCATCACCAGCATTGTAGTTGGTAACTTCGTTTTGGAAAGTCTCAAGACCTCCAATACCAGAACCCCAAATTACTCCAACCCTATCCTTATCAACAGTTTCTAAATCAAGTTTAGAATCCTGAACAGCCTCGTCGGATGCAACCATTGCATACTGAGCGTATTTGTCCATTTTTCTAGCATCTTTACGATTTACAAACTGTGTAATATCAAAGTTCTTAACCTCACAGGCAAAACGAGTCTTGAATTTGTCAGCATTGAAATGTGTAATTGGGGCTGCCCCGCTTTTACCGCTCTTCAATCCTTCCCAATACTCAGAAATATTGTTACCAATTGGAGTTAATGCCCCCATACCAGTTACTACTACTCGCTTTAATTCCATAATTTGATGGTTAAGTTTTTGTTTTCAGATTACTTAGCTTCCTCTATGTAAGCTATAGCTTGACCAACTGTTCCAATGTTTTCAGCTTGATCGTCTGGAATTTGGATATCGAATTCTTTTTCGAATTCCATGATTAACTCAACTGTGTCAAGTGAATCAGCTCCTAGATCGTTAGTGAAACTTGCTTCTGGTGTTACTTCGTTCTCATCAACACCTAATTTGTCAACAATTATTGCTTTTACTCTTGATGCAATGTCAGACATGATATAATAGTTTTTAAAATTAATTGAGGCAAAATTAAAAAACATTTCTATAAAACAATACCTTTTTTTTAAATTGAATAATCGGCGTAACATGTTGTTGTCACTGACTTTAGAGAGAGAATAGTGTTTTTTTTTATTTTTTTATTTTTTTATTAGGCATTTATTGTGTCTAAAAAAAGAATATTTCAACTAGAAGATTTAATTCTGTGGTATGTTTGATTATAGCCAATATGCTATGCATGCATTGTTTTTATTGATAATTTTTAATGAACTAAGCTAAAGCTTCCTAGTTTTTGTTCTTGAAATATCTCTGTTTTTTGTAGAACATCCTCCGCAAGAACTAGCACAATCATCTCCCTCAATCGAGTTTCGTAGGTAATTAATCAAGCTCCATATAGCATATATGAAGATGACAAAAATGATAATATTCTGATATAAGTATTCCATCCTATTTTAATAACTGATAAGTAATAAACGAAGCAACGTAAGCTAATGTTGTCATGAAAACTGTCTGAATTATTGGCCATCTCCAAGAGTTAGTCTCTTTTTTAACTGTAGCAATTGTTGTTGCACATTGCATTGCAAATGCATAAAATAAAAGTAACGACCAACCAACAGCAAAGCTATACATAGGTTTCCCTGTGTCGGGATTAATTTCATCCTGCATTCTTCTAAGCACAGTTGTTCCATCACTATCGCTAGAGCTACCTACAGAGTATATTGTAGCCATAGTGCTTACAAATACTTCTCTGGCTGCCAATGAGGAAATAAGTGCGATACCTATTTTCCAGTCGTAACCTAATGGTTTAATGGCTGGCTCAATGAAGTGCCCGAAGTTTCCAATATAAGAATTTTCTAATTTATAAGATGCTATAGCATTATCTAAGTCTACAGCTTTAAGTTCTGGATTTTCTCGCTTTACAATTACTTCAGCATTACTTAACCTGTCTCCTGGACCATAGGATGCAAGGACCCATAGTATTATTGATATAGTTAGTATTATTTTACCCGCATCAAAAATAAAAGACTTAGTTTTTTCGATAATATCTAAACCTACATTTTTGTAATAAGGTAGTTTGTACGATGGCATTTCAATAATAAATGTACTTAGTCCTTTAATTTTTAAAATTTTATGAGC
>JADGDT010000071.1 GCA_016744755.1 Ichthyobacteriaceae bacterium
AATAATACACACAAGTTTGATTTAAGCAATAAATCTAAAGGAATATATTTTATTGAATTTAAGAATGAGGAAGAGACAAAAGTCTCTAAGATATTAGTAGAATAGTTTATTTAATCTTTGACTCACGAATTAAGAGACTACATAAAAAGGTAGTCTCTTTTTTATTGGTTTAACTAAAATATTAATATGTTACTTTTTGATTACCTTTTTGTTGTTTGATAATATGGTAATAAATATCTGATGCAATATATTTGAACTATCATTAAAACTCAACATTAATATATTTTAACTGTAATAACATAATTAGGGTTAATAGGTTGAATATCTATTTTATTATAAGTAGGGCGAAAGTTTATAGGTTTACATATAGCCCAATTACCATTAGCCCTTTTATATTATTTTCGGAGTTACATCTATAAAATTTTAATATAAATTATCTCATTATGCCAATGCCTCAAATATCTAAAAAAGGATTACCTATTACTTTTGCTAAAATATTAATTATGCCTTCTGTGCTTTTTTTTAATCTAGATAACTGTTTAAAAGTAATGCTAGGAACAGTAGGAAGTTCTGATATAATTACTGGGCTTGAGTCTAAGTACTATCCATATAGCGACGATGAGATAAAAGAAAGAATATCCATTTTGGTTAACACTATGTATTTAATGAAAAAAGAGTACAAGTTTTATGATATTATTGTTGAAGATGATAAGGCAAATTTTTACGATGCTATATCTAAAAAAGATAGTGAGTATTTAACTGAAATCATATTCAATAATGTCATTAACGTACAAGTATTTTGCCTTTTAAGTTAGATTATTACATTATCTTAAATAAATAGCGTGCGGATTTAAGGTATTATAACTTACTCCCCTCTTATCAATCTATTAGATATTTTAAGGAATCTATGTAAGTTAAAAATTGCTGATAAAGTTAGTCCTACTCCTAGTCCCATCCATATCCCCATAGCTCCATAATTTAGTTTCAAAGCAAAAACATAACTCAGAGGTAATGCAATTACCCAATAAGCAACAAATGTGATATATGTAGGTATTTTTACATCTTGTAATCCACGTAAAGCTCCAAGACCTACTACTTGTATCCCATCAGATAATTGGAATAAAGCTGCTACTCCAAGTAGAGATGCAGTAATACTTATAACTTCGGCATCATCAATGTATAATGATGGTAAAAAATCGCTTGCAAAAATAAATATAAGACCAAAAATCATCATCATTAAAGTCACTAATACCATATTTGATATACCTGCTTTTTTCAACATTTTATAATCTTTTAAACCTATTTGGTTTCCAACACGCACTGTTGCTGCCGATCCAAAACCTGTTGCAAGCATATAGCTAATAGATATAAGTGATTGTGCTATTTGGTTTGAAGCTATGGCTTCTTTAGAAATTAATCCGGCTATGAAAACAGCTGCTACAAATGCTCCAACTTCAAAGACCATTTGCAATCCAGTTGGTACTCCTAGTTTAGCTAATCTAGAAAAAATAGCTGTTTCTATATTTTTGAAAGAGAAATATTGAAGTGTTTCTTTGAATGCATCTTTTTTTATTACTAAAAAATAAATAACTATCAACATTACTACTCTTGATACCAATGTACCTATCCCTGCTCCTACTATGCCTAGTTCTGGTGCTCCAAATTTACCAAAGATGAACATATAGTTTAAAACAGTATTCACAACATTTCCTATAAGTGTTGCATACATTCCAGGTTTTGTAAATGATAATCCTTCTGCAAACTGTTTTACAGATTGATAAATCATTAATGGAATAAACGAAAGTGTAATTATTTTAAGATAAGGTATGGCTAAATCTATTACTTCTTTAGGCTGGTTTAACTTGTACAACAATGGTAAAACGGCAAACACAGCAACAGTCATTAAAATACTAAGAATAGTATTAAGTATAAGTCCATGAGATAGAATACCTGCAGCTTTTTTAGGATTACTCTCTCCATCGGCTTGAGCAACTAAAGGTGTAATTGCTGTTGATAAACCAATACCAAATATCAGAATGATAAAAAATATACCATTTGCTACCGATACTGCTGCCAAGTTACTAGTCCCTAAACGGCCTATCATTAAACTATCTACAATACCCACTGTTACTTGCCCAAGTTGACCCAACATAACCGGATAAGCAATCTTCATATTCTTTTTAAACTCTGTACTGTAACCTTCAAACATTCTTTTATTTTTTCTGAAATTGCGTGCAAAAATACTGCTTTTTATTCGACTAACAATCTTGCTGAAACAATATTATACAAAGTGTAAAATATCATTGACAAGTAAAATCATTATGCAATAAAAAAATCTGTGAAGAATATACCTCCACAGACTTAATTTTGTTTCAATTTATAGAATTAACTAATAGAAATAAACCAATATTCTACCACTTAATTATAGCCGATGCCCAAGTAAACCCTGCGCCAAATGCTGCAAGAACTACTGTATCGCCTTCTTTAATTTTTCCTTCTTCTAGTGCTTCGTCTAGAGCAATTGGAAGAGTTGCAGCAGTAGTATTTCCATACTTCTGAATATTGTTAAATACCTTTTCTTCTGGCAATCCTAACCTCTTACCTACAAATTGAGATATTCTAAGGTTAGCTTGGTGAGGTATGAATAAGTCAATATCATTACTAGTCATGTTATTAGCCTCTAGTCCTTCTATTATTACTTCAGGAAAACGAGTAACTGCATGTTTAAACACTTCGCGTCCGTTCATGTATGGATAGTAGCTCAAATCATCTGTGTCAGCTAAAAGCTTAGGAACCCATTTAGTAGAAGATGGAGCCTCAACATACAATTCTTTTGCGTGCTTACCCTCGGCATGTAGGTGAGTAGATAATATACCTCTCTCTTCTGTAGTCTGAGATAGAACAACAGCTCCTGCACCATCGCCAAACAAAACAGAAACATCTCTACCACGTGTTGTTAAATCAATACCTGTAGAGTGTACCTCGGCTCCAATAACTAATACATTTTTGTACATACCAGTTTTTATGAACTGATCTGCTACCGATAAAGCATATATAAATCCAGAACAAGCATTTCTAACTTCCAAGGCTGCAATATTTTCTTTACAACCTAACTGCTCTTGAACTAATGCACTCGATCCAGGGAAAAATAAATCGCTACTTATTG
Organism: Ichthyobacteriaceae bacterium; assembly: GCA_016744755.1. Taxonomy (GTDB): domain Bacteria; phylum Bacteroidota; class Bacteroidia; order Flavobacteriales; family JADGDT01; genus JADGDT01. Next base: position 3,167 of record JADGDT010000071.1, read on the forward strand.
TAGCATAAACTATAAATTCTATATCGTCTACTACTAAGCCAGCCTTTTTTATAGCTATTTTAGAAGCTTTTACTGCCATTGAAGAATTTGTATTACCATCTCCTTCTACCACATGACGACGTTCTTTTATCCCTGTTCTCTCTTGAATCCACTCATCGTTGGTATCCATTATCTTCGACAAATCGTCGTTTGTCACTACATTTTCAGGAACAAAATGACCAGTTCCAGCTATTTTTGAATTATACATTTTGTAATGCTTTTTTTTAATATCATTTAATTATTGAATATTCCCCTATCAATAATACTAGATATAATTAATAATTAGCTATGTTGTTTATTTATGTAAATAAAGAGAGTATAAACTACTCTTTAAATTACAGCTTCCAAAATTAATAATTTAATATTGAATATATGTAAGCTATATCATGTTTAATGATTGTAAAACTGCAATTACCACGTTTACAATTATTTATCAATTAAAATAAGTTAACATTCATTTATTTACAACTTTACACAAGGTTTTAGCATTAACTATATGCTTTATAGTATGTTTGTAAAAAACATATTTTGAACTTATTTGCACTAAAATCTTACTTCAAATTTCTACTTAGTTCCTCAAATCAACATGGTATTCACTCTCCATTTGTTTACGATTTAGTTACAAAATGTTTTTACAACAAAACAAAATTTCAAGAATTTAAACAATTAGAGTCTTACAGAAGTGACTTAATTAAATCTAAAGTATCTATTAAAGTTGAAGATTTTGGTGCTGGCTCTACAGTATTCAAATCAAATACACGTAAAATTTCAGATTTAGCAAAAGTTGCGGGAGCTTCAAAGTCAGAATCAGAATTGCTTTTCAGAATTACAAGATACTTCAACCCCAAATCTGTTTTAGAACTAGGAACATCATTGGCAATTTCAACAAAAACTTTCAACCTTGCCACAGGTAATTCTGTAATAACAACTGTAGAAGGAAGTAAAAGTATTTTTGAATGGAATGTAAGAAACACCAAGAAATACAATTTCAAAAAAACTGAATTTGTAAACTCTCTTTTTGATGATTACCTAGAAACATTACAAAACAACAAAAAGTTCGACTTAATCTACATAGATGGTAATCATACCTATGAAGCTACAATCAAATACTTCGAAATACTAAAAGATCATATTCACAAAAACAGCGTAATCATTTTTGACGATATACACTGGTCTGAAGGAATGGATAAAGCTTGGAACGAAATTATTGCCAATAAAGACGTAACTCTAAGCATAGATACTTTTCATTTCGGAATGGTGTTTTTCAGAGAAGAGCAATACAACAAGGAGCATTTTGTTATTAGGAGTTAATAAGTAAGAAGTGCCTAAAGTTAGATAGTCCGTAGAGTTAAAAAGTTGTGTCCACTTAAAATTATTGCTAATTTGGTTCTACCACTAATTTAGTGGAACGATTGTCACCTTGAGCGTGGTTAGTGAGCGTAGCCGAACTAGAGCCAAAGCGAAGTCGAAAGGTCTATTCCAAAATAACTTACATTATGTTATCACTGTTGCTATAGATGTTTCGACTACATTTCCTTTTGTTGCACAAAGGAAATTACGCTCAACATGACGAATATTCTAAATTATAAAATCCACACAAATGAGGATAGAACCATTAATTTAAACACCTACTCTCGTAGGTCTTCGATGCTACAAGGTCTACGTAACTCTTAACTTTAGGCACTTTCAAACTCATAAGTACTTACTAACTCTTTTTAGGACATCTCCTTAAACTTAACTGCAAGTAACTTTAGATAATCCAGCGATTTTACAAGTCGAGAACCATACCACGAGAACATTTGTCCATCTACAAAATAAGTCGCAGCATCGTGAGTATGAGCGCTAATCTCCATGGCTTGCTGATCTTCGAATTTGAAAGGTTCGGAAGGCAACATAACTATGTCTGGATTTCCTAAATGTATGTTTGCGCCTGTAACCATTGGATAACGTTCTCTAAGGTTTGAGAATACATTATTTAATTTAATCAACTTCAGCATGGAATCTATAAAAGTATCTTTTCCTGCTGCAACCCAAGGCTCATTCCATACAAAATAAGCCACCGAGCGGTAAAGCAAATCATCAGTAATTTTCACTAAATCTAGAAGTTGCATTTCTATCTTCATCAGAATTTTATCAGCATCGCTACGTCTGTTTAGTAGTACTCCTATTATTGAAATCATCTGTTTTGCTTCTTCAATATTTTTTACATCGGTAACGTATACAGGTACAAACTTTCGTAGCTCATCAATTTCCTCTTCAAAGTTCTCGTCTTTCGATGCAAAAACAATATCAGGATTAAGAGCTTTAATTTTCTCTACATCAAATTCTTGAACTCCCCCAATAACAGTTTTTTCTATCTGAAAATATTTTGGAATTACACAAAATTTCGTCACTCCTACTAGTCTATCTTCAGCATTCAAATCGTAAATCAATTCGCTGATAGAAGGTACTAGAGAGACTATTTTATTTATATTTTTAGGGATGGTAATCTCATCTCCTAAACAATCTTTTACTGTTTGCATAATTCTAATTTTAAAGGTCAAATTTAGTGATGTATTTTACCTGTGCAAGCAATAATTGTGTGAAAAATATCACAGTAGTAACGAAGATTTATTGCTTTAAAATAAAGCACAAAAACCTAATCAAAAATAGTTATCTTGCGCAATTATTTTTAGAGACGATTTTTAATAACACAACATATTTTTAAAATGGCAAAAACTGAAGACAAATTCAAAAAAGTGATTTCGCATGCAAAAGAGTATGGATACGTTTTCCAATCGAGTGAGATTTACGATGGTCTTAGTGCAGTTTACGATTACGCCCAAAACGGAGCTGAATTAAAGAAAAACATTAAGGAGTATTGGTGGAAAGCAATGGTCCAAATGCACGAAAATATTGTAGGACTTGATTCTGCAATATTCATGCACCCTACTACTTGGAAAGCTTCGGGCCACGTTGATGCATTCAGCGATCCATTGATTGACAACAAAGATTCTAAAAAAAGATATAGAGCAGACGTACTTATTGAAGATTACGTAGAAAAAAAATTAACTCAAAAAGCAGATAAAGAAATCAAGAAAGCTGCAAAACGTTTTGGAGATGCTTTCGATCAGGCTGAGTTTGAGGCTACAAATCCTCGTGTTTTAGGTTACCGTCAGAAAACAAAAGAGATTATGGAGCGTATGGCTTCTTCTTTAGATTCTGAAAACTTAGAAGATGTAAAAGCTCTTATAGAAGAACTTGCAATTGCCGATCCTGAAACTGGATCTAGAAATTGGACAGAGGTTAAGCAATTTAACCTGATGTTTGGGACTAAACTTGGAGCTACTGCAGAGTCGGCTATGGATTTATATTTACGTCCAGAGACTGCTCAGGGTATTTTTGTAAACTACCTTAATGTTCAGAAAACGGGTAGAATGAAAATCCCTTTTGGTATTGCACAAATTGGTAAAGCTTTCCGTAACGAAATTGTTGCTCGTCAGTTTATTTTTCGCATGCGTGAATTCGAACAAATGGAAATGCAATACTTTGTACGTCCGGGCGAAGAGATGAAATACTACGAAAATTGGAAAGAACAACGTATGAAATGGCACCTTTCACTTGGCTTAGGCCAGGAGAATTATCGTTTCCACGATCACGATAAATTAGCTCATTACGCAAATGCTGCTGCCGATATAGAATTCAATTTTCCATTCGGATTTAAAGAATTAGAAGGAATCCACTCTCGTACTGATTTCGATTTATCGCAGCACCAAAAATTCTCTGGTAAGAAACTTCAATTCTTTGATCCTGAATTAGGAGAAAACTACGTTCCTTACGTTGTAGAGACTTCTATTGGAGTAGATAGAATGTTCCTTGCTATTTTCTCAAACTCTCTTGTTGATGAGAAATTAGAGGATGGTAGCGAACGTACAGTCCTTAAATTACCTGCGGTACTTGCACCTTACAAAGCTGCCATTTTACCTTTAGTTAAAAAAGATGGATTGCCAGAAGTAGCTAGAGAAATTATAGCAGACTTAAAGTTTGACTTTAATATAGCTTACGACGAGAAAGATGCTATTGGAAGACGCTACCGTCGTCAGGACGCTAACGGCACTCCTTTCTGTATTACAGTTGACCACGATACTTTAGTAGACAATATGGTTACAATTCGTCACCGCGATACTATGAAACAAGAACGTGTTGCAATTAGCGAATTACGTAATATTATTGATGCTGAAGTTAACGTTAGAAATTGGCTTTCTAAATTGTAAACATATTATTTTAGAAGTAAGGTTTACCTTTGTACAAAAACAAAAAAAAAGGCTTTTGAATTTAATTCAAAAGCCTTTTTTTATGCCGTTATCTAATTGGTTATTGAATCTCCCAAACAAGACCTACACCCAATAACGATTTCATTTGCAATCTTGCTCCTCCTGCATCTGTTCCATTTTCAAATCTAATATCATCGTCATAAATACCCTGAACAACAAAGTCTACAGTAAGATATTTTGTAGCTTTAACATAAAACTTAGCAGTCCAATCAACATCTACATTCTGAGGATTTTTAAGATAATTAGAATACAATCTAAGTAAATGCTCCATTCCAAAATGCTCATTAAACTCTTTTTTCCAGCTAAGGTTTACATAAGCACCAAATTCATATCTTAAATTTTCGCCTGGTTCAACTCCATATGCTCCAGCTAACGACAATGAATCGTTATTAACAAATGTAATCTTAGAAGATAAAACAGATACGTTAACTTTAAAATTTTCATTTGGAGCATATTCCATACCTGGAGATATTGTTAAGTAACCTGGCGCCATAAACTCCGAAGAAATCATATTCAGCCCTGTATCATCCTTTTCAAAGCCTTGAGCAAATTGCGTTTTAAAATTAGCCTCTAAAGAATAAAACCAATCTTTATGAGCTCTGTAACCATAAGTAGACGTAATATCTAACCTATCATCTGTTTTCTCAAAATCATTTGTTCCTTGCTTATTAGTACCATATAGCATTATCAATCTATTGTCCCACTTAGTATCTTTCTTTAGATAATTGTATTGGTAATCTATAGAAAACAATGCTGATAATGCATTCTCTCCACCTGCTGACCAGTTAGACAGGGCTATACTTCCCAAAGATATTTTGGATGAACCTGAAAACTTCCAAGCTTTTGTTGAATCTTGATCTTGTGCTTGTATTTGATTTATTCCAAACATAAGCAGAGCTAGTAATGTAATTTTTCTTATCATATTATTTAATTAAAATTAGGATTGCCCAAAAATAAAAAAACCTCTTATAAATAAGAGGTTTTAGTTGTTTTTTTTAAAATTTATTAAGAAACCTTTCGTTGTAACTTCTTGATAAATCTCTTTGCAAGCTTACCAGTAATAGTTCTCTCGCGTTTAAAAACATAAACACTATCTATCGAATCCATTAATTCGGTAGATACTTTTTGGCGACGAGCGCTGATTACCTCAGTAAACATACGTCCATTAATGTTGTAGGATATTCTCACCATAGTTGTAATTATTGTAGGGTTAATAATTAAGGTTATCTGCTTCCTAAATTTTTCATTTTGGGAATGTTTCAAATATACAAACTTTTTATTGTTAAGCAAATTTGATTTGTTGTGTTATTAAACTTTAATAAAATCATCTAATCAAGGCACATACTGTAATCATTACACTATTATACTTATCTTGCTTGAAGTCATTTTCCTACATTTAATATACTGAATATGTGTTAGTTACATATTCTTTAAAATGGAAATGTAATTCCCAACACATAATAATTAAGAATATCTTAGCAAATTTTAAATGTAAACAACTGACTTGTATATAATTACCTACATGTTTAAATATGAAATTAAAATAGATAATTCTGGATTAAAATGAAATATATGCATCAATAAGTTGATAATAATCTTGTTAATAAATAAACATCAAATTAAAGAAGAATACTCTCAAAAAAATTATTTTTACAACGTCGTACTCTGGCAAATTGATGTTATTAATTTATATCAAGATAAAAGTTAGAAATACGTAAATAATAAAACCACACCGATGTATATAATTTTTGACACTGAAACTACAGGTTTACCAAAAAACTTTAATGCTTCTATTTCTGATTCTGAGAATTGGAATAGATGTGTACAATTGGCTTGGCAGATACACGATGTGAAAGGAGAATTACTTGAAGTTAAAAATTTCATAATCAAACCCGATGGATTTACGATTCCCTTTAACTCTGCTCAGATACATGGTATAACTACCGATAGAGCAAAGAAACAGGGTATGCCTCTAGAATTTGTACTCGATGAATTCAATAAAGATTTAGAGAAAAGTAATTTCCTTATAGGTCATAATATAAATTTTGATATAAATATTGTTGGTGCCGAATTTCTTAGAGCAGGAATTACTGCAAGCAAAGTTTTTGATGATGCCATTTCTCAACTCGAAAAAATTAAAGAAATAAGAGAATTAGAAGAAGAGAAAAAAGCTATTCAAGATAAAACTCTAATTACCGACAAGCAGAAGGAAATTATTCTACTTCAAAACGAATATAAACTCACAAAAGACTCCTACCCTGTTAATACCTTAGATACAAGTGGTAACTGGGATTTGATGGAGTACGATACCGAAACAAAAAGTTACACAGGATCAAGATTGTTACGTCCATCTCTAACCAAATTATATAAATCTTTATTTCATGTTGGTTTCGATGAAGCTCACAATGCATCGGCCGATGTAGAAGCAACAACTAGATGTTTTTTAGAATTACTTAGAACAAACGAAAAATATGTAACAAACTGGTCGTTAGACGTAGATAATGTAAATAAGCTTAGAAGCTTCTACACATCTACGGTTGAACTTATTGGGTTAAATATTGAACCATACAAACCCGTTGTAGAGGAAGTAGATATTGATACCGAAACTACTTCATCTACAGAAATAGGAACAGGTGTTGACATTGATCTAAGCAAATATACCTACTCACATTTACACAATCACACATCATTTTCTATACTTTCGGCAACCACCGAAATTAGTAAATTGGTAGATACAGCCATAGAAATGAATATGCCAGCCGTAGGTATTACCGATCACGGAAACATGTATGCTGCATACCATTTTGTGAAATATATAAATGCAAAGAACAGCGAGCACAAGAAAAAGATTGAGGAAGGTGAGATTGAAGGCAATGCTGATGAACCATTAATACGAGGAATGGTTGGTAGTGAATTTTATATTGCTGAAGAATGGACTAGAAGCAAATTTACCAAAGATAATCCCGATAGGAAGTTTACTCAAGTGCTGTTGGCTAAAAACAAAACTGGTTACCACAATATTTCTAAGCTTAGTTCTTTTGGACATATAGATGGCATGTATGCTGGAATTCCTAGGATTGGCAAAGAATTACTAAAGGATCATCTAAAAGGACTTGTGGCTTTAACAGGAAGTATAACTGGCGAAATACCTAGTTTGATTCTTAATGTAGGGGAAGAAAAAGCAGAAAATGCCTTCAAGTGGTGGTTAGATTTATTTGGCGATGATTTTTATGTTGAATTGATTAATCACGGACTAGAAGAAGAAAAATATGTAAACGAAGTAATGCTTCGTTTCGCAATAAAATACAATGTAAAGTATATAGCTCAGAACAATACATACTATCCCAAGCAAAAAGATTCTGAAGCTCACGATATTTTGCTTTGCATACGCGATGGCGAAAATAGAGCTACAGAGATTGGACGTGGTAGGGGTTTTAGATTTGGATTTCCTAATGATGAATTCTATTTCAAGTCGCAAGACGAGATGAAGGAATTATTTAAAGATGTACCTGAATCTATTGTCAACATAAAAGACCTTACCGATAAAATAGAGCCTTATGTTCTTGCTCAAGATGTTCTCCTTCCTGAATTTGATATTCCACAAGAGTTTGTCCACGAAGAAGATAAAAAAGACGGCGGTAAAAGAGGAGAGAATGCTTACTTGCGCCATCTTAGTTACGAAGGAGCAAAAAAACGTTGGGGAGAAGATGGAATTACCAAAGATGTTAGAGAGCGATTAGACTTTGAGCTCGATACAATTAAAATGACTGGTTATCCTGGGTACTTCCTAATTGTACAGGATTTCACCACCGAAGCTAGAAACATGGGGATTTCTGTAGGTCCAGGACGTGGTTCCGCTGCAGGATCGGCAGTTGCATATTGTACATGGATTACGAATATAGATCCTATAAAATACGATTTACTTTTCGAGAGATTTCTAAATCCTGATAGGGTTTCACTACCCGATATCGATATTGATTTTGACAACGAGGGGAGACAGAGAATTATTGAATTTGTTGTAGAAAAGTACGGTAAAAACCAAGTCGCTCAAATTATTACTTATGGTACAATGGCTGCAAAGTCATCCATTAGAGATACGGCTAGAGCATTAGAATTACCTCTTCACGAAGCAGATAGAGTTGCTAAACTTATTCCCGATATCAAACTGAAAAAACTTTTCGGGTTGGATGATAAGGATTTATCAGAAAAATTAAAAAATAACGCAGAAGATATTGAAAGAGCCAACCAACTTAAAGAGCTTTCAACTGGACACGACTTAACTGCTGAAGTAATAAATAAAGCTCGAATACTAGAAGGTTCTGTTAGAAACACTGGTATTCATGCATGCGGTGTTATCATTACTCCTTCAGATATTAGAGAGGTTGCTCCAATGTCTACAGCTAAGGATTCTGATTTGCTAGTTACACAGTTTGATAACTCTGTTGTAGAAGAAGCCGGCCTACTAAAAATGGATTTTCTTGGTCTAAAAACTCTAACTCTTATTAAGGATGCTGTTTCAATTATTAAGAAACGCCACGGTATTGAGTTAGATCCTGATGAATTTTCGTTAGAAGACGAGAAAACATACGAGCTATTTCAGAAAGGAGAAACTATTGGAGTATTTCAATATGAATCTCCTGGTATGCAAAAATATCTTAGAGAACTTAAACCAACTGCTTTTGCCGATGTAATTGCCATGAATGCTTTGTACCGTCCAGGCCCTTTGGAATACATTCCATCGTTTATTAGACGTAAGCACGGCGATGAAGAAATTACTTATGATATTGATGCATCAAAACTATACTTAGAGGAAACTTACGGTATTACAGTTTATCAGGAACAGGTAATGAGACTTTCTCAATTGCTTGCAAACTTTACAAAAGGTGAAGCCGACATGTTGCGTAAAGCGATGGGTAAAAAGATATTTTACTTACTAGAAAAACTTAAACCAAAATTCCTTGATGGTTGTGAATCTAACGGACACGATGTAAAAGCTGCAGAAAAAATATGGAAGGACTGGGAAGCATTTGCATCCTATGCCTTCAATAAATCTCACTCTACTTGTTACGCTTACATAGCTTTTCAAACCGCATATTTAAAAGCCCACTATCCTGCAGAGTACATGGCATCGGTACTAAGCAACAACATGAACGACATAAAAACGGTTACCTTTTTTATGGAAGAATGTAAACGTATGGGAATTGAAGTTCTTGGACCCGATGTAAACGAATCGGAATATAAATTTACAGTAAACGAAAAAGGTGCTGTACGTTTTGGTATGGGAGCAATAAAAGGTGTTGGCGAAGGAGCTGTTGATGCAATTGTTTCGGAAAGAAATGAAAATGGTTTTTACACAAGTATTTTCGATTTAGCGAAGAGAATAGATTTAGGTAAAGCCAATAAAAAAGCCTTCGAAAATTTAGCTTTAGGAGGTGGTTTTGATTCTTACGAAGGAATACACAGAGCGCAATACTTGCAAACAGATTTAAAAGGTGAACCATTTATTGCTAAGGCAATGAAATTTGGACATGCCTACCAAATGAGCAAAGAGTCTGCACAAGTATCTTTATTTGGAGAGGAATCCGAGGTGCAAATTCCTGAACCTATAATCCCTCAGTGTGAGCCTTGGAGTAATCTAGAAGAACTTGCAAGAGAAAGAGATGTTGTTGGACTTTACATTTCCGGACATCCACTAGATGATTATAAAACTGAAATAAAGCATTTCACTAATGCAACAATGACAGACTTTAGTGATATGACAAGAATGACAAATAAAGAAGTTAAATTTGCAGGAATTCTTTCGGAAGTAAATCACCTTACAGCAAAAAATGGAAATCCATTTGGGAAATTTACCGTTTCCGATTTCAACGACAATCATAGTTTCATGATGTTTGGTGAGGAATACATGAGATACCGTCATCTACTTATGGATGGAGCCTTTCTGTATTTTAAGACCTTTATTGTAGAAAAATTTAATAGACTAGGCCCTAGATGGGCTTCCATTTCTCTTCTATCAGAAGTGATGACGCAAATGGTTAATAAAATAACTTTATCATTTAGTATTCACAGTCTCGATGAAAATATGATTATGGAATTGAATAATCTTATTGAAAACCATCCTGGAAACAATAGGGTGTTTTTTGAAGTTGTTGATCCTGATGAAAAAATTAAATTAGATTTTAATAATAATCATAGTAAAGTAGCTATTGATAAAGAGTTTATTAAATATTTGGAACAACTAGAAAATGTTTTTTATAAGCTTAACTAATACCCTATTTCAGGTAATATTCTTAATAGGGGTTTTGAGTCATCAGTAATTGGAGAAAAGTGGGTATCTGACATCATTTATATTAGAGTTGGAGATGATTGGGACTACTTAACAACGATAATAGACCTAGCAGATAGGAAAGTTGTTGGATGGTCTTTAAGCTAAGATATGACAGTAGAAAATACTATTTATAAAAATCTGGTTAAAGGCAAGAGAAACAAGAAGTATATCTGATAATTTTATTTTTCATTCTGATAGAGGAGTTCAATACGCTTCAAATAAAATGAATAACATTTTAGGTAGAAATATAAAAATCACAACCAGTATGAGTAGAAAAGGTAATTGCTGGGATAATCCTGTAGCAGAAAGCTTTTTCAAAACAATAAAATATGAATGTTTAAACAGATATAAGTTTAAATGCTACATTAACTTCAATAATACTATTGAAGAATATATTAATTGGTACAATATAGAAAGAATTCATTCTAGCTTGGGATACCTAACTCCATTAGAAATGGAAATGGAATTAAAAGAGAGTTTTTATAAAAATGTGGCATAATTATTTTGTCTCGTTTTTACTAGGTAGTCCACTATGAACATGTAATAATTTGAATTGTAAAATCTTATGAATAATGTAATATTTGTTTTAAATGAAAACATAAAGTACTGAATATAGATTTAAAACTTACGATAATTGTAAAAGTGATTTTTATCATATTTCGTATTGTAAGCAATATTTGATTTCATTACTTTTGCTAGATAATAACACAACATGAACGATGAACGAAAACAACAATAATACTACCAGTAACGAACTATCATTCGAAGAATTCAAAAAATCAATTTTAGACGATTATACACTAGCAGTCAATAGTAGGGAGGCAAGTTTACTTGGAAGAAGAGAGGTACTAACTGGAAAAGCCAAATTTGGTATTTTCGGAGATGGAAAAGAGCTTCCAAATCTAGCTATGGCAAGAGTTTTCCGTAAAGGTGATTTTCGTTCTGGATACTACAGAGACCAAACTTTCATGATGTCTATAGGAGAATATTCTCCTCAACAAATGTTTGCTACATTATACGCTCATGCCGATTTAGAAGCTGATCCAGGTTCAGGTGGTCGCCAGATGAGTGGACACTACTCTACGCGTAGTATTAACGAGGATGGAACGTGGATGAACCTAACAGAAAAATTTAATTCTAGTGCCGATATTTCTCCAACTGCAGGTCAAATGCCTCGACTTTTAGGTCTTGCACAAGCATCTAAGATTTATAAAGATGTAGAAAATCTTAAGGATTGGACTAACTTCAGTAAAGGAGGTAACGAAGTAGCATTTGGAACTATTGGAAATGCTAGTACTTCGGAAGGTTTATTTTGGGAAACAATGAATGCCGCTGGTGTAATGCAAGTTCCAATGATAATGTCCGTTTGGGATGATGATTATGGAATTTCGGTTCATGCAAAAGATCAAACTATAAAAGAGAGTATTTCTGAAGCTCTTAAAGGATTTCAAAGAGATGAAAAAAATAAAGGTTTCGAAATTTTCACAGTAAAAGGATGGGATTACCCTGCACTAATAGATACTTACACTAAAGCAGAAAAAGTTGCTAGGGAAGAACATGTTCCTGTTCTAGTTCACGTAATAGAGCTTACTCAACCTCAAGGTCACTCTACTTCTGGATCGCACGAAAGGTATAAAAATGCTGAACGTTTGCAGTGGGAAAAAGATTTTGACTGTAATGTAAAAATGCGAGAATGGATACTTGAAAAAGGGATTGTAGATAATGAAGATATTCTTTTAGAAATTGAAAAAGATGCAAAAAAAGCTGTTCGCGAAGCAAAAGCAAAAGCTTGGAAAAACTATATCTCACCTATAAAGGAGGTTCAGAAAGAGGTTTTTGGAATGCTAAAAGAGCTTGCATCAAAGAGTAAACGAGGTAATAAAATTGCCGAATACAACGGTATGCTTGCCGAATTAAAAGAACCAGGTTTCAAAGAATCAATTCAGGCTGCAAGGGTTGCATTGAGATATTGTGCAAAAGAAGATTTTGAAATAAAGAATAAAATTCAGAATTGGATTAAGGAGTTTAATTTTAATATGCAATCGAAGTTTAGCTCTCACGTTTGGAGCGAAACTGAAAATGCTGCTCAGAAAATAAAAGCTGTTATACCTACTTACAATAACGATTCTGCTATGGTTGATGCTAGAATTGTTCTTAGAGATAACTTCGATAAAATTTTTGAAACAAGACCAGAAGTATTAACTTTTGGTGAGGACACAGGTAAAATTGGTGATGTAAACCAAGGGATGGAAGGTCTTCAGGATAAATACGGAGAAACTAGAGTTGCGGATACAGGAATACGTGAAGCAACAATTATTGGACAAGGAATAGGTATGGCAATGCGAGGATTAAGACCTATTGCCGAGATTCAATATCTAGATTACTTGATGTATGGTTTACAGACAGTAAGCGATGATTTAGCATCGTTGCACTATCGTACTGTTGGCGGACAAAGAGCTCCTATGATAATTCGTACTCGTGGACACAGACTAGAAGGTGTTTGGCATGCAGGTTCTCCTCTTGGTAAATTGCTTAATGCTATGCGTGGTATAAATATTCTTGTGCCAAGAAACATGACAATAGCCGCAGGTTTTTACAATACTCTTCTTCAATCTGATGAGCCAGGTTTGGTAATTGAACCACTAAATGGGTATAGAAAAAAAGAAATGATGCCTAACAATCTAGGTGATTTCAGAACTCCAATTGGCAAAGTAGAAGTTACCAAACAAGGAGCAGATATAACCCTGGTTTCTTACGGTTCTACTTTTCATGTAGTTGCTGAGGCTGCAGTGCAACTCGAAGAAGTTGGTATTAATGCCGAAGTTATAGATATTCAATCTATTCTTCCTATGGATGTAAATCACGATATTGTTAAATCTATTTCTAAAACAAATAGGCTATTGGTGATAGACGAAGATTTACCACATGGAGCATCAGCATATATTTTACAGAAAATTATAGAAGAACAAAAAGCTTATAACTATTTAGATTCTGCTCCTAAAACATTAACCGCAAAAGAGCACAGACCAGCTTAT
>JADGDT010000199.1 GCA_016744755.1 Ichthyobacteriaceae bacterium
CTTATAAAACTATTAAACAATAAATATATTATTATGAAGAGAATTTTACTTTCAGTTGCAATTATTGCAACTAGTATCTCGGGTATAAATGCCCAATGTACACAAGCGGATGTTCCTACTGTTACAGAGGAATTCAACTCTATTTCGTCAACTTTTCTAACCGACGAAACAAATTCAATAACAGTTTTAAGTCATAATCAAGAAGCTGCCCCTGATGATGGTGGGTATGGAGATTTTAGGGCAGATGAAACTATTGGGGTAATGAATATGGCTACAGGTGTTAACTATATGGCTAAGCTATATACTAAGTCACCTAGAGTACCTACATATAGAGCTGTATTAATTGATTATGGTAATACAGGTGATTATGAAGTATTAGCAAGTACTGTTGGAGCAGGAACTTGGTCGTGGCAATCACAAGGTAAAATGTACTTTGTTATTCCTGAAGGAAAAAGTGGAAATGCAACATTGCGTTATGTAGTAGGTAAAGATGATGGAATAACTACTGGAGATAATTATCTTACTACTTGTAATGGCGTTGCTGTTGGAGAAGTACATGATTATGCTGTAACTTTCCCAAGTGCATTTCCTCCTGTTGCAACAGATGATTTTCTTCCTGTTTTACAAAACTCAACTGATGTAGAGTTAGATGTATTTGTAAATGATAATGAAGGTTCTTCGGCAGTAACAAGTGTTGAAATTACTCAGCAACCAGTTAATGGAACTGCAAGCGTAGTTAATAATAAAATTATTTATACTCCTACAGCTGATTATAGAGGTGTAGATTTTCTAAAATATACTATTACTAGTAGTGTTGGTACTTCTGATGCAGCAGGTACAAAAGTAACTGTTTATGGAAATAAAGGAGATGTTCTTATTATTGAAGATTTTGATACTCCTGATGAATCTTTGGAAGGTGTAATTACTGATGATAATGTAGTTTTCAACTGGGATGGTTCTTTTGCTTTTGCAATAACACCAACAAATGGTAATTCTTCTTCAAGTAAGTCTAATGATGATGGTGAATCATTTGGAGACAATGGAGGTTCTATGCTAATTGGAATGGCGCATGACGAAGGGATAACAGACCCTTTAGTTGTAAATGATTCATACGTAGGTAGAAAAGTTAAAAATGGTGTTGCAGGTGCATATACAGCACTTCCATTTTCTGCTAGTGATGTAAAACATACTCTTGGTATGCAAGTTATGATTACAGAGCATAGAGATGGAATGAAATTTGGTTTTGCTGTAAGAGAATTAGAAACAGGTTCAGTACGTTTTGTTAAAATTGATGCTTCAAGTTTAGTAGAATGGGAATGGAGTTTAATCAGTCTTGATTTAACAACAATTGAAGTTGATGGAGCACCTACAACTTATACAGGAGAGTATGTTCTTCACTCATTAGGATACCAAGTAAATTCAGATACATATACTTCACCTTTCTTCTTTTATGTAGATGAAATTGGATTGTACCCATCAGAGTCTCTTTCTAATAACAATGTTGAATTAGATGGTGTATCAGTATATCCAAATCCAGTTAAAAATACTTTAAACATAACAGCAGGTAAAAATGCTAAAGTATCTGTGTTCAATGCTATTGGTTCTGTTATTTACAATGGAAATTCTAAAACTATTGATACACAATCATGGAATAAAGGTATTTACTTTGTAGTTATTAAAGAAGGGGCTAAGTCTAAAACGGTAAAAGTTATCAAGTAATTTTTAGTTTATATTCTATAAAATAAAATTCAACTTACTACATCCCCTTTATTTATTTATAGGGGATGTTTTCTGTTTATATCTTAATGATTTATACTTATAATAATTGTTTGTAGTTTAATTAAGGGTTGATAAATTATTATAGTCAAGTAGCTATAATATCTAAATTTAAGTTTTAATAAATGGCTATTAGTTATGCATTAGCTAAAGTAAATTGATTTGATTTTTTTCTTTATCGTTGATTGTTTACATAATATACAGCAAACTGTAATATTCGTCTAAAAAAACTGGTATTGAATAAGCAATGTCTTATCATTGTATGTATAACAATAAAAATAATAAACAAGCTATTCTATATGAAAAGATTAATACTATTAGTTATAATTGTTGTTTTTCAATCTACAACTATTGTAAATGCTCAAACAGAAATTGATCCATCTCACCCTAAGCGCGATGTAAGAGCTGTATGGGTTTCGTATTTAGAGATGCCTGGTAGTGCAAGCCTACTTAAAAGAAAAATTTTTAAGTTAAAGAATAAGGGAGTGAATGTAATATATATGCATGTACGAGCTTTCTCGGATGCTTTTTATAATTCTAATATTGATCCATGGTCTGATGCATTAACTGGCACTCAAGGTAATGACCCAGGTTTTGATCCTCTACAAGTTGCAATTGATGAAGCTCATAAATATGGTATTGAATTACATGCTTGGATTAATCCCTTTCGTTCTCATACAGCAGCAAGATTACCTTTAGCATCAAATCATGTTTATGTGCAACATCCAGATTGGGTAATGGAATTTCCATCTCACGATGAATATATCGTTAATCCTGGAATACCAGAAGCTCGTGAGTATGTAATTAGTGTAGTAGATGATATAATAAGTCGTTACGATATAGATGGTCTAGTTTACGATGACTATTTTTATCCTTATCCTGATGGTGGAGTTGTAATGACTTCAGCAGCAGATCAAGACGCTTATAGTGCTTATCTATCTGGAAATCCTAGTCCAATGAATAGATATGATTGGAGAAGAGATAATACAAGGTCACTTATTAAGGAAACTTACGATGCTATTCAACTTAATAATGCGAACAATAATAAAACTATCTGTTTTGGCGTAAGTCCTTTTGGAATATATAAAAGGGGAGTACATGGTATAACAAATAATTATACTTTAGACTCTTATGTAGATATTTATATTGATCCAATTAAATGGATAGAAGATGGATATAATGATGGTTCGAATAAGTCAGTAGTTGATTATTTATCTCCACAATTATATTGGACTATTAATAGTAATCAGGAATATGATATTTTGGCTGAATGGTGGGATGATAAGTTGACAGAGAATAACAGATATCATTTTCCATCTATGACAATAGCGGAGGGCTGGTCGGAAGTAGAAACTTCTAATCAAATTAGAATAAATAGAATGTTAGACAATGAATCTACCTTAGGACAAGTATTATATTCATCAGATTTTTTATTGGTAAATAGTACTGTTCTTGTAAATCACCTACTTTCCGATGTTTACAAATACCCTTCAGTGCCACCAGCTATGACATGGATAAATGATATAGCTCCAAATAGTCCAACTAATGTTGGTTTCGATGGAAGTACAATTTCATGGGATGCTCCGTTAGCTACTACAGAAGGCATCGTAGCTCGAAAGTATATTGTCTATGCATTTGACGAAAGTGATAATATTTCTGTGCAAAAGAATAATGGAACAAAAATAATTGGTGTAACAGGAGAAACTTCTTTTGATGTTGATGCTGCTTACTCAGGAAAAATTCTGGCAG
>JADGDT010000072.1:0-7025 GCA_016744755.1 Ichthyobacteriaceae bacterium
AATAAATAACCTGACAAAAACATACACAGAAACAGAGGTTGCTGTACATGCAGTAAACGGTGTAAATTTAGAATTTAACAAAGGAGAATTCACTGCTATAGTTGGTCCTTCGGGATGTGGAAAGACTACTTTGCTTAATATGATAGGGGGCTTAGAAGTTCCTACATCTGGTAGTGTCGAAGTTAATGGAGTTGATATTTCTACACTGTCGTCTAGTAAGTTAATTGATTTCAGACTCAAAAATATAGGTTTTGTTTTTCAGGCATACAATCTTATTCCAGTACTTACTGCCAAAGAGAATGTAGAATTTATCATGCAACTTCAAGGTAAGAATGATGATGAAATGAATAAAAGAACTATCACACTTATGGAAACTGTGGGGCTAGGGGATAAGCTTAATAGTCGTCCTAATCAACTTTCGGGTGGACAACAACAGCGAGTAGCAGTAGCAAGAGCTTTGGCTTCTAAACCTATGTTTATTATTGCTGATGAACCAACTGCTAATCTAGATTCTAAATCTACAGCTCAACTTTTAGAGATGATGGAGCAATTGAATAGAGATGAAAACATTACTTTCATTTTTGCTACTCACGATAAAAGAGTATTCGATAAAGCACATAGAATAATTACCATTGACGATGGTAAAGTTATTTCTGATGAAGTTGTTAAGTAGTGTTTAATATTGATAAACACTGAGGGTAATGGCACATTACTTAATCTAAAAATTTAATACTCTTTACTGGCTTGGTTAAATAATTCGGTATCATTGAGCATATATTCTAAAATTGGTCGACACTTATATAAATTGAATTATTTGTGTTACTTTTGAATCATTAAAATATTTTTAAATCAATCTTTATTATATGTCCTACCAAGATGTCTTTGTTCTTTTCTGGGAACAGGTAAAAGAAAGTGCAGAAGAAGGTCGCTTTGCCAAATTAACTATGGCAAAGACCATTGGTAAACCTAATTTGAGGAATATATTTCTCAGACCAGTATATTCTGAAGAAGGTTTTAAAGTCTTGCTGAAATTGCGATACAGATCTAGAGATACCGAGGACAAGGAAGATTTACTCACATTAGAAGAGGCTTTTATTGTATTGAAATCACATCTCAAAAAGCACTTTTCATCTGTTCTACTGTTTTCAACAACAAAGGATGTTACTTTTAAAATTAATAAAAAAGGTGTAGGTAGTATTTCTGAGGCTTTGCCAACATTTAGCGATGTTATACTAGCTGAGAAAGATGTAAAATAGCTAGATAGTAAACATTTGTTTCTATTTGCTTTTTAGTCCAAACGGAGATATTTTTTTCCAGTATTTCTTCATATCAATTATTCTAAGCACAAATGATAAGTTTTGTAACAGCTACTAAAAAAGCCACTTATCAAAGTTTTGTAAAACTTTAAACCTTAATAAATGGCTGTCATTTACAGGAAAGTACTTCTAAAATATTCCTGAATACTTAACAGCCTAATATTGAAAATATATAGAAGAATCACTTTAGTAATTTTGAGCAATACTTGCTTCATTATAGTTTCTATGGTGCCGACGGAAGGCTATTTATTGTAAGCCATTTTTATTCTATCTAAATTGTTCTGGCATCAATTTATCACTTGCATTTTCTACAATTTCTAAAATCCTCTTTTGTCTTGTTTCTTTTCTTTTAGCAGAAACGACCCAGTATAATAAAATCTTTTTAACAGATTTATTTAGACTAACAAAGTATTCTATTGAGCCTTTGTAATTTGCAAATTCTTCTTTTAAATCTTTTGGAATTATAAGTGCTTCAACACCATCTAAAACTGTCCAAGAATCATTTTCTTTTGCAATTTTAATACTCTTGTAACCTTCTTCTTCCATAAGTCCATGCTCAATTAAGGTTTTCACTTTATCCTTATTTATCTTAGACCAATTACTTTTTGCTTTTCGTTTGCTGAAATACTGTTTGTATTTATCACTGTCTATTGTTTTTTTAGTGCTATCAATCCAACCAAAACAAAGTGCTTCATCAACTGATTCACTCCAACTTAGGTTATAGTTTGGAGATTTTTTCTTATAAAAAATGAGCCAGACAGCATCTTTTTTATTAGAGTTCAATTCTAGCCATTTTCTCCAATCTTTTTTGTCATAAGGACAATAGTCTTCAACATGTTTCATATACGCTATCTTGGATTCTTTTTAATGGCTTACAACGTATTGATGATATTCCATTGATGCAGTACCTACTTCTATATGGAACGATATACTGCATTAATGTATAATATATTCTTTTTATTAAATTTTATTTCAATCCCAAAATACTAGGTCCTTGTTCCCAAACTACATCAACAGGAATTTTAGCTTCACTAAGTTTATCTAAACTATTCTGAAGATCTTTGCCAATAACTCCTTGCTTATTCATTAACTCTGTAACTCTATCGTAATCCCCATCTCCTTGAATAGTTAGTATCAAATCAGAAAGAGAATTCATTGCATCTTCCATTTTATCGAAATTAACTTTGTAAGTACCGTCAGTATTTTCGGTAAATGCTCCAGCTTCTTTAAAATAGTTGAACCTTAATAAATTTGCTTTTCCGTGTGCCGATGAAGCTCCAAATCTGATAGAACGGAATATACCTGCCATAAACGTAACCATGTTATCTTTTATGTCGCCATCCAACTCCCCTTTCTTAATTAATTGATCTACCATGTAAAGGCCTAAAATATCAGCTTTACCTTCTTCTAAAGCAGAGTATTTATCTTTTAGAGATTTCCTTACATTTCCCTTTCCATTGATGGTTTGTTTTATTCCTAGGCCGTGAGCAACTTCGTGAAACATGGTATTCGCAAAAAATGCATCAAACTTTACGTGCTTTCTTTGTCTCTCGTCAATTAATACTCCGGTAATAGGAATAAGTATATTATCGAACTTAGCTTGCATAGCATTTTTTAGTTGCAATCGTCGGCTACCTTTTGCCAATTGCACCTTTTCGTCGTTAGGTAAATTAATTGCTATTGTTTTGCTACCAGCATTACAATCTCCTGCGTAGAAAACTACATCGTAAGCGCCTAAATCGGAATCTGTACCTGGTTTTTCTGTTTTATATTTATCAGCTACTGGAAGTCCTTTTTGTAGTTCAGGAAGAAATTTTGCATATTTTTTTAATTTTTCTGTCCACTCTATATCTTTAATAAGAATGAAAGCTTCGTGTGCAGCTTTATATCCAAATAATTGATCTTCGTAATTTTCAATTGGTCCAACTACAAAGTCAATTTCATTATCCTTCATTTCCATCCAAGCCATATCAGATTCAAAGTAATTGTCGGTAAGTAATGCTTTAGCTCTTAGCTGTAAATACTTTTTAAAATCATCGCTCTCGGCAAGCTCCGATGCTTCTGTAAGTAGGGTAGAGGCTTTTGTTACTTGTTCCTTAAACATTTCGTGATAAGGAATTGTGTACAAATCGCCATTCTCATTTCTTCTTACAAAGGTGTAAAGGCTAGTTTTATCTTCACTCTCCCATCTTTCAAATTCTAATTTGCTCATATTTAAAGGATAGAAATTTGCGCCTAAAGGCTTAACCCCTTCACCTTCAACAAATGCCTCATTCCCTTTTAGCCTATTCCAAGGGCCATAATTTATTGTGAATAATGCCTTTTCTTCATCAGACCTTAATAATGACTTTTTCAAATCAGAATTTATCAATACTTCTTCTTTGTAGATTTTATTCATTATGTCAGCAACTTCAAAAAGCTTAGAAAGCATTTCTTTCTGGTTATCACTGAACTTAGAAATGTCGGTTGTAAGTTTAAATGAAACGTATTTGTTAAGTTCAGCTTGTACCATACTGTTTACTTGCTTAGTTTTTACCGCTTTAGGTTCGTTATTGCACGATTGCAGGCTAAAACTTAAAATAGCTATTGCGAATAATGCACTTTTATAAATGTTGCTCATCAGTATTATATATTATATTAGTTCTGTAAATATATAATTTATAAGGCTTTACTACGAATTTAATGGAGATAATAAATTTACGTCTCTCGACTGACGTTAGAGAGATCTAATCATTGATAGAATATATTTCTACATTCCACAAGTTACAGCCGAAATGACGAATATTTTATATTAAAAATCCACACAAATAATGAAACAACCTTAAAAAAAACTAAATTAAATTAAAAGAGATACCTATTGCTCTGTGCAATTGTTTTCCATATTTTCGCCTTAAAACATTTTAGAATTGGTAGATAATTTCAAACATAAAGGAAAGAGAAATCAACTTGTTGAGTTGTTGAGAGATAAGGGAATTGTAGATGATAGGGTACTTGCCGCTATAGGCAAAGTTCCACGTCATTTATTTCTAGATTCTAGTTTCGAGGATCACGCTTATCAGAATAAAGCTTTTCCGATAGGAGCAGAGCAAACAATTTCTCACCCATACACTGTAGCTTATCAGAGTCAGTTATTGGATATTCAACCTGGCGATAAAGTGCTTGAAATTGGTACAGGATCGGGGTATCAAACAGCAGTACTTTTAGAAATGGGAGCTAAGGTTTTTACTATCGAGCGTCAGAAAGAGTTATTTGATGTTACTAAAGTTCTTCTGAGTAAAATGCGTTACAATCCTAGTTATATAGGTTTTGGCGATGGTTACAAAGGATTATCTATGTATGGACCTTTCGACAAAATTATTGTTACTGCAGGTGCTCCATTTATTCCAAACCCTCTATTGAAACAACTTAAGGTTCATGGAACTTTAATTATTCCTATAGGAGTAAAAGAACAGGAAATGACTACAATTTTTAGAGTAAGTGAAACAGAATTTGAAAAACTAGAATTTGGTTCTTTCAAGTTTGTACCCATGCTTGAGGATAAGAACTAGTTGTTTGGTGTGTGAATCATAGGTAGTTCATTAAGTTATAAACACTAAATAGACCTTCTTAGAACTGTTTGAAATCAAGTCTAATGAGGTCTATTTGATATATTTATTTATGTACAGTCTGTTATAGATTGTCCTTTAAACGATTCGTAAAAAAGACAACCTAATAAATATTTAACTACATTATAAGGGCAATCTTGATCATCTACTTATTTACAAAACTTGGAATAATAAGACTTTCCATAAGTTTTATTCCATCTTGTTTTGCATAGTAACTTGTAAATACAACAACTAGATCAAGATCTTTAACCATAAAAATAAATTGTCCTCCTGCACCACGTGCAGAATTAACTACGTAAGTTTTTCCATTTACAACAGCGTCTTGACTCCACCAGAAATAACCATATCTGTGAGACGAACTTTTTACATTAGCATAGGCTGTTGTAGCTCTATTAACCCATTCCTTACTTAATATTTGTTTACCATTATAAACACCATCAGCATTCATCATTAGTCCAATTTTAAGCATGTCTCTAGATCGTAATTCCATTCCTGCAGCTCCAGCATTCAACCCACAGTTATCAGTCCCAAAAGCGAAATTAGTAATTCCCATTGGTCCAAAAATGTATTTTTTATTAAAATCATTTAAATTCATACCCGACACATTGTAAAGTACATGCTGAAGAATAGATGGGTTTGTACCATCATATTTATATTTCTTTTTTTCTCCTATTGGCTTTGTATAAGTAAGGTAAAGTTCAGCACAAGTATGCATATCAACTTTTTGTCTTACTTCAGCTTTACTTCCTTTAAAACGAATACCAGACTGCATCGTTAGTAAATCCTTTATCGTTAGTTTTTCAGCTCCTTCAGCAATTTTAGATTTATCAACCTCTGGAAGGTATTTTAGTATTAGATCATTTTCACTTTCAATCAACCCCATATCTATACATTTACCAATTGCATTGGCAGTAATACTTTTTGTGATTGACATTTGGTAATGAGGTCTATCGATATTTGCATTAGCAAAATACTCCTCAACTATAAGTTTACCATCTTTAGCAATAAGTACACCATCAATATTTCCAATAACCTTTGGCTGTCTCCCATCGTCTTTTTTTCCTTTCTTTTTTGATTTTCTTTTCTCTCCTTTTCCTGCTTTAAAGTCTTGATTTTTTTTCTCAACCTTATTCATAAATTTGTACAGAGCATCCAAATCGCATTGTCCTTTTGCACTTGCTACGCTTAAACCATCATCAATATTTTTTGGCTCTGTATATTCTATGTGACCACGATCAACTATATCAGCAGAATTTATAAACTGATAGGTAGAAAGCACACCAATAGTTGAGGTTTCTTTGTGAGTACCATCGTTTCTTTTGTCTTGAGCATTTATCGAAGAAATCGAAACTGCGAAACAAAAAGCTAAGCTTGCTACTGTGTTAATGTTTATTTTCATAATATCTATTTATAATTTTTTATCTCAGTGTATTTTTTACTGCGACAAATTCAATGTTTGTATATGTCAAAAGTATGAATCAATTAATTGAATGTTCAACGTTTTATATTACAAAACTTTCAGCGATGCAAAAACTAGAGTATAACACCTATACATTTGTTGCACATACTTAATCTTAATTATTGATATTGGGTATTTTGGAGCTACATGTAAGGTGAAATTAAGAGAGTACTCACATGTGGTTTATGCATTAAACTGATGTCTCAAATTATGTTCAGTACAAAAAGTATAGAATAGAGCAATACTTGTATAGGCTTGTTTGAGTAATTATTAAGTAAGTTGTAATAAATTAGCAAAAGATTTAATCACTCTAGTACACCAAGTAATATATTGAATTATGAAAAAAATATTATCAGTTTTTTTACTCTCTTTCTATTCTATATCTGCATTTTCACAGGATAAACCAAATATCATCATAATAATGACTGATGATCAATCTCCTAAAACAATTAGTGCTTATGGAGGTTTGGATAATAATACCCCAAACATTGATAGGATAGCCGATGAAGGTGTTATTTTCGATAATAGCTTTTGTGCAAATTCAATTTGCCAACCTAGTAGAGCATCAATAATGACGG
This sequence comes from Ichthyobacteriaceae bacterium, assembly GCA_016744755.1. Lineage (GTDB taxonomy): Bacteria > Bacteroidota > Bacteroidia > Flavobacteriales > JADGDT01 > JADGDT01. The sequence goes on from JADGDT010000072.1 coordinate 6,959, forward strand.
GGAAACATGGTAATAAAACTAAGGTTACAGGGAATGTAACGGGTAACTTTGATGCTACTCAAACTAC
>JADGDT010000072.1:7125-10000 GCA_016744755.1 Ichthyobacteriaceae bacterium
TTGCCAACCTAGTAGAGCATCAATAATGACGGGGAAACATGGTAATAAAACTAAGGTTACAGGGAATGTAACGGGTAACTTTGATGCTACTCAAACTACAATGCCTCGTATATTAAAAGAGAATGGATATTCTACAGCAGTATTTGGTAAATGGCATTTACCTACCTATCCTGATAGTGAGAAAGGTAATAATGTTACACCAATTGCTAATCCTTCTTTTGATGATTGGAAAGTTCTTACAGGTGCTGGTAATCAAGGATATTATTACAATCCAACTTTCAAAGAAAAAGGAAATATTGACAGTCAAATTGAAGGTTATGATTCCGATATTATTACAGATTTATCTTTAAACTGGATAGAAGAACATAAATCATCTCCTTTTTATGTGATGGTTCATTACAAATCTGCTCATTACCCAAATCTTCCTGCTGCCAGGTTTTTAGGTAAATACGATGGTGTAACTATACCAAAACCTGCTACTTTGTTAGATGATTACGAGAGTTATAATAACGAGTTAGCAAATTCGCCTAAAATGCCAACTAATCTTAAAAATCCTAGTGTATCGTATAATTATTTCCCTAGTAAAGATGAAATTGATTATGATGATAATAACGGTAGGACCTATTCTACTTCGCTTGGTAGAATGACAGAGGCACAGCGTATTCCTTATCACAATTATTACGATCCTATTAATACACAGTTTGATTTAGATCAAGCTAATGGCGATTTGGTTGATGGTACAGATGAGATGAAAGAATATTTATATCAACGTAAAATTAAGGATTTGTTGATGGTAATTGATGCTGTTGATGATAATGTAGGACGTATTCTAGATTATTTGGATGAAAATAATTTAGACGAAAATACAATTGTAATTTTCACATCAGATCAAGGGTATTTTATTGGTGAATATTATGGTTACGAAAAAAGATATATGTACGAAGAGAGTATGTCTATGCCTTTGTTGTTGCGTTATCCGAAGTTGATATCTCCTAATACCAAAGTAGATAAATTAGTTCAGAATATAGATTATGCACCTTCGTTATTGGATATGGCAGAAATTGAAGTGCCTGAAGAAATGCAAGGAGAATCTTTTAAAAATATTGTAGGAAATACACCTTCTGTTTGGCGAGAAGCAGTTTATTACCACTACTACGATCATAAAAAACACACTGTTCCAAGACACGAAGGTGTTAGAACTAACAAGTATAAGCTTATTAATTTTTATACAGATAATGAATGGGAGCTTTACGATTTAGAAAATGATGAATTAGAGAGAAATAATATTTACGATGATCCTTCTTACAAGTCGGTTATCGAAATTCTGAAAATAGAATTGGCTGAACTTAGAAAAGAATACGATTTGGTAGGTTCGGAAGCAATTTTAGAAAATTTTGAAGGAGGTTTATTCTATTCCGAAAGTGCTAAACACGATTGGATTGCGTCAAATAGTACAGGAGATAGTTTTGATGTGGTTAATAACCCTGATAGTGACGATGTAAATGGTAGCGACAAAGTAGGTGAAATATTTATGACTTCAACTGTTGCAACAGTTGAAATTAATTTTCCAAATGAGCGCCAAATCACTTCAAATGCAGGTTTGCTAACAGATCCTATAGCATACGAAACATTCAATTTAAGTTTGGATGACTTGCTAAAAGTTAAGTTGTTGTCAGAAACTGATGCAGTACTTAAAGTAGTATTCTCAAATACAGAATCTTCAGAAACTCATCAGACTGAGATTAATATAAATGGAAATGGAAAATGGAACGAATATTCTATAGACCTATCTAATATTGATGTAAACCACAAACAAAACGTATTTAATAAACTAGAGTTGATTATTGTAGCAAATGATGTACCTACTGGAGGAAGTATTTATTTTGATGATATTACATTCGAAAACGACACTAATCTTGGAGTAGGAGGTATTGATAATAATAAGTTACTAATTTATCCTAATCCAACAAACGATAAAGTGTATATCAATAGTCCAAGTAAAGTTGTAAATATTGAATTGCTAAATATTAATGGAAAGAAAATTGCATCGCTAGAAGGAGACAATATATCAGAGTATTCTTTATCTAATATTAGTAGTGGAATCTATTTTATAAAATGCGAAACACAAAATTATTCATCTATAACTAGGCTTATTAAACAATAATATATTAATGATATGAAAAATAATTACAAGATTATGAATTTCAAATTTCACTATCTTTTTCTAGCACTTTTTTATAGTATTATTTTTTCGTCATGTACGAAAGAGTTAGAGGTTGTTGACAAAAATAATAAAGAGCAATCTAAAGTAGTAGAAAGAAGACCTATTGCAAAAATGAGTGATGATGATATTATAATGAATGATATTTTCAGAAACAGTTACTCATTTTACGAAAGACTAAGAAATAGTAACGGACTTTATCATAATTACCTTAAAATAAATGTTGATAGTCCTACAGGTACAGGATCAATAGCAAACCAAGGAATGGGGCTTGTATCCCTTTGTGTAGCCCATGCAATGAACTGGGAACCTAATGCCGAAGCTATGGCATCACAAACTCTTAAAGCTATTGCTGGTTTAACACCAGGCATAAATATTCCGCAAAATGATAAGGGCTGTTTCGTGCATTTTTTCGATATCGAAACTGGCTATAAAGATACAGATAAATTTAGCCCTATTGATACAGACATAATGTTGCTAGGAGCTATGTTTGTAAAGAAATATTTTCCTAATAATACCGAAATTTCTACTATTGTTGATAACCTCGTAGCATCGGTAGATCAATCATATTTTATTGGCGATGTAGATAAAGGACAAGTAGCACTAAGTGTTAATACAGCTGGTGTGAACTCTGAAAATAGTTGGGCAGCGCCG
>JADGDT010000072.1:10100-16521 GCA_016744755.1 Ichthyobacteriaceae bacterium
GTAGATCAATCATATTTTATTGGCGATGTAGATAAAGGACAAGTAGCACTAAGTGTTAATACAGCTGGTGTGAACTCTGAAAATAGTTGGGCAGCGCCGTATAATGAATATATGATTGTTGCATGGATGGCTAAAAACCAGGCAGGCGAAGATAGTGAAGCACCCGCAGTAAAACTTTGGAATAACCATTACGAATCAACTACAACTTTAGATAAGTGTGTATATGTTGATGGAGAAAGTAATAGCTACCCTGTTTTGTCCATAAATACTAAACGTTTTACATCAATGTTTACATTTATCTTCAACTATGCATTGGTTCACCATTTTTCTAATTCATCAGAATATATGGATGCTATGCTACAAGCAGGTATGGCAGATAAAGCATGGTGGAACGATCAGGTTTTTGCAAATAAACAAACTTACGAGTGGGGTACAGGAGCAGGTAGTGCTTTTAAAGACGATGATCATACTAAACGAGCATACTCAGCAGATAGAATATTTTTGGAAGGTAGTACGGACCAAAATCCGCAACGAATAGTATCTCCTCATTTATTAGCAGGTTTTGGAGCAGTAATGCCTACAGAAGTGAGGAGCGATTTATTAGAATTATACAAAGACACTAGAGGGCAAGCTAGATATGAGATTCTCCCAGGTAAAGAACTCCTATGGAGATATTCTTATATTGATACAGACTGGAGAGCAACATCAATAGAAGGGGTAGATTTCTCATGTATGATTTTTGGACTAGCATCATTACCACAGTTTCTTGGACCAAATTTCTTTAATACTTATAACGATGTTTATGCCGAGCCGAGCTTAGGGTTAGAAGAGTATTAGAATAAGATTTTAAATAACACTTTAAAATGTGATCTGTTGTTTGTGTGGTTAAATCCATAAAATAATAGGTCACATTTTTTATTACTTAAACTGGCTGAGTTTTAATAATAATCTCAATTTTATATTTCCCGTTTAGCCCTAGCCTTAAAGAGAATCAAAAAAATATAAAATTGAGAAGTGTAATTTTCAATGATTTCACCCTTTGAAGGTAATGTCATTAAGTTAAGACTTTTTGTTTTGCCCCTTACCCTTAACCAAAAAGATCTAGATCAATATCGTGATATTCAATGATTTCTCCCTTTAGGGTTGGGGATAAAAATCATTGAATCCAATATGTTTGTTCTTAACTAAACAGTACTAGACCTCGTAGAGTCGCAGACCTACGAGTGTCGGGTGAAACGATATTCAAAACCAAAACATAAGAAGAACTGGAGGCTAATACTATAGTTCAGATAATTCATCAAAACACTGAGTTTCCTGAGACATAAGATGTTATGTGTATGAATGTTTTTTAATGAAGTTCTACTATCCCAACCAATTAGGTACTATTCAAACTAATAAACACTTAACAACACTCAAATAATAGATTGCTATACTAAAGTGATATTACAATTGATTAGGTCTTAATCCCTTACTTATCAGTAGTAGTGCAGTAAATGTATAGGTAGTGTGTAATCTTTTTTGCATAGATGAAAATCTTGTTTGGGTGTATTTTATACGTTCAGCTTTTTTTTGAATTAGATTTGAATAATCAAAAAATATATCAGAATGAATAAAGTAATTGTTTTCATATTTAGCTCACTACTTGCAACTGCAAATATATATGCTCAAAATAATAACAAGCCAAATGTTATTTTTATTGTAGCTGATGATTTGGGTAATGGTGATGTTGGTTATAACGGCACGTCAAACATACCAACACCTAATATTGATAGAATAGCTAAAGAAGGTGTTATCTTCGATACTGGATATGTTACAGCTGCAGTTTGTGGACCTTCACGAGCAGGGTTTATGACTGGTAAGTACGGACAGAGTTTTGGATTTGAAGATAATCCAGGGCCATTCCGTCAGAACGAAACAATAAAACCAGGTATTCCTACATCAGAAAAAATGCTTTCGGAGTACATGAAAGAAGCTGGTTATAAAACAGCAGCTTATGGTAAATGGCATATTGGAGGTATTGAAGAAGCAACTTCATTAATGCCAACCAATAGAGGTTTTGATGAATATTATGGATTCCTAGAAGGGGCAAATGCATATTATCCTATTCCAGAAAAGAATAATCCAATGTATGAAGGTTTAGAGAAGGCACCTAAAAACGATACTTACCTAACAGATTTGTTCGCAGAAAGAGCGATTAGCTTTATCGAAAAAAATAAAAATGAACTTTTCTTTGTTTACATACCATTCAATGCTGTACACACACCTCTAACTGCTCCCGAAAAATATCTTAAAGAATTTAAAGATATTGAAGATAAAAAAAGAAGAACTCTTTGTGCCATGCAGTATGGTATGGATATAAATATTGGTTTGATATTAGACAAACTAGTAGAACTTGATTTGTACGATAATACAATGATTGTTTTTATTAGTGATAATGGAGGTTACCCAACAAAAAATGCTTCATATAATTTTCCTTATAAAGGTCATAAAGGCGATTATTGGGAAGGTGGTATAAGAATTCCTTTTGCAATAAAATGGCCGAGTAATATAAAAATTGATGCTGATAAATTTTCTAAGCCAGTATCATCAATGGATGTGTTACCAACAATTATGGCTGTTATTGGCGAATCGGATAAAGTTGGAGATGATGTAGTTGGTAAAAATCTACTCCCTTACGTTCAAGGAAAAAACAACGATGCACCACACGAAATTCTAAATTGGAGAATTAACGCTAAATGGGCAATAAGAGATTTAGATTGGAAAGCAGTATATAATCAAAAAACCAAGAAAGTAGAGCTTTATAATATTTCTAAAGATATATCAGAAGAAAATGACCTAGCTCAAGAACACCCAGAGCAAGTAGAAAGATTAACAAAATTACATGAAGAATGGGAATCAAAAATGATATCGCCACAATGGGGATGGGTACCAAGATATGCTGGAAAATATAGATCTGAAGCTTACGTAAATAAATTAGACAAAAGCAATAAAAATAATCACAAAAAGAAATAACAAACTCACACCTAATAAACAATAAAATGAACAAATTTCTAAAACTATCAATGCTAACTGCATTTTTATCTATTGCTAACATCAGCAATGGTCAAAATCCAAATATCATTGTTATTGTTGCTGACGACCTTGGAAGCGCTGATGTAGGTTTTAACGGAAGTACAGAAGTACTTACTCCTAACCTTGATGCACTTGCACTTGATGGAGCAATTTTTTCTGACGGATATGTAACAGCTTCAGAAAGTGGACCAAGTAGAGCAGGTATTCTTACAGGTAGATATCAAAACAGATTTGGTTTCGAAAATTCACCAGAACCAACTGCTCCTCAACTAGCAGGTGCAAACCCAGCAGGCATACCTCTTTATCAAAAAAATATGGGAGAGTATTTGAAAGCTCTTGGATATAATACCAAAGCAATTGGTAAATGGTATGTTGGTGGAGAAACTACTACACCCGGAACTTACAATAGTGAGTATTCTCCACTAGAAAGAGGTTTCGATGAGTTTTTCGGATTCCTTGGTGCTACTAGCTCTTATTATCCAACTGCTGCACAGCAGACTATATTAGACGGAGAAAACTTTATTTCTAGCGATCTAAACGAATATCTAACTGACGCTATTGCACGTGAAGCTGTTGAATTTATTGAAGCTAAAAAAAATGATGAAGATCCATTCTTTATCTACATGGCATTTAACGGAATTCAAGCACCATTAGAAGCTAAACCAGCTGATGAGGCTTTATTCCCTGGTGTAACAGATGCTAATAGAAAAAAAATGCTTGCAATGCTTTATTCTATGGATGAGAACATAGGAAAAGTTGTTGCTAAACTTGAAGCAGAAGGTCTTACAGATAATACTATAATTGTTTTTATTAGCGATAATGGAGCATCAGTAGATAATCACTCACTTAATACACCTTATAAAGATGGGAAATCATCTCTTTCTGAAGGAGGTATTAGAGTGCCATTTATTATGAAATGGAACAACCATATTGATAACAATATAACTTACGGATATCAAGTATTGGGAATAGATATACTTCCAACACTAATAACTGCTGCTGGTGGCACTATTGCTCCTGCCGATAAAATTGAAGGAACTAACTTAATTCCTTATTTAAACTGCCAAGTTAATGGAAGACCACACGATTACCTTTTCTGGAGACGTTACATAGGAGTAGAAAATCCAGAAGCACAGTGGGGAGTAAGAGATGCAGAGTGGAAACTTGTTTACAACTTAGAACAAGATAGAGCAATGCTTTATAATATATCTGTTGATCCATCTGAGACAAACGACTTATACACATCAAATCCAGATGTTGTAACAAGATTACAAGATAAGTACGATGAGTGGAATGCTCTTAATACTATACCTTTATGGGGAGCAGGATATGATTTAGATGGTAGATTAAGTATCACAGACAGCAACTTACAATCTATAAAAGTAATTCCTACAGTAGTTTTAGACGAAGTAAGATTTGAATCTACAGAAAAAATCTTATCAGTAGAAGTATATAATATGCTAGGGCAAGTTAAATCTCAATTTTCTGGTAATGATATTAAAACAATATCTCTAGGAGAATTAAAAGCTGGTAATTATATCTTAAATATCATTACTAATGATAGTAGAGAAACTGTTAAAGTAATTAAAGAATAATTTATAGCGATATGACTAAGTTTTATAAAATATTATTTTCTTTAGTAGTATTAGCTACTACAAATATTAGTTACGCACAAAAGCCTAACATAATATTAATTGTTGCTGATGACCTTGGTAATGCCGATGTTGGTTACAACGGAGGTACTCAAATACCTACTCCAAATATTGATGCATTAGCTGGCGAAGCTACTGTCTTTTCCGATGGGTATGCTACAGCTTCAAATTGTGGACCAAGTAGAGCAGGTATGGTTACAGGTAGATATCAGAACAGATTTGGATTTGAGTCTTTACCTGATCCCACTACACCACAACTTCCAGGTGCAGAGCCTCAAGGAGTTCCTCTTTCGGTAAAAACTATGGGGGAGTATATGAAAGAACTCAACTATAACACTAAAGCTATTGGTAAATGGCATGTTGGTGGTAAATCAGATGAAGATGGAGAATATGTTAGAGAGTACTCACCACTTGGTAGAGGTTTCGATGATTTCTTTGGTTTCTTAGGTGGAGCTATGGCATATTATCCAAAAGCAGTTCACGAAAGTGTTTTAGATGGCGAAGATTGGATTCAAGAGGATATGACAGAATATCTTACCGATGCTTTTGGTAGAGAAGCTGTAGAGTTTATAGAAGAAAAAAAGAACGATCCTAATCCTTTCTTTATTCTATTAGGATTTAATGCAGTTCATACACCCCTAAAAGCTAAACCAGAACACGAATTATTGTTTGCCGATGATGAGACAAACGAATACAGAAGAACACTTTGTGCAATGATGTATTCTATGGACGAAAATATTGGTAAAGTTGTAGATAAGCTAAAACTAGAAGGACTTTACGATAATACTCTGATAGTGTTTATTAGTGATAATGGAGGAGCTCCAGAAAAAAATTACTCTTACAATGCTCCTTACCGTTCAGGTAAATCATACACTTTTGAAGGTGGTATAAGATTACCGTTTTTTATGAAATGGAAAAATCATATTCCTGAAAATGTTATATATGATAACCCTGTAATAGGTATAGATATATTACCAACTATGCTTGCAGCCGCAGGTAGAGAAAGTGCTCCAGAAGATAATTTCGATGGTAAAGATTTATTGCCATATATAAACTCTGAAAATACCGAAGCTCCTCATGAGTTTTTGTTTTGGAGAAGATATATAGGTGTTGATAATCCAAAAGCACAATGGGCTGTTAGAGATGCCGATTGGAAACTAGTTTTCAACCTAGGTAGAGACACACCTACACCTATGCTTTTCAACTTAACTAACGATGTAGGTGAAACAACAGATTTATACGATTCTGAGCCTGAGCAAGTAGCAAGACTACAAGCAAAATACGATGAGTGGGATGCACTTAACATGACTCCTTTATGGGGTGCAGGATACGATTTAGATGTACAACCTGTTGAGCCTAATTTTACTTACGAAGATTTTGAAGCTGGAACTACCGAAGAACCACAGTCTGCTTTCGACTGGTTTGAATCATCTGTAGATGCTCAGATTATTGCTAATCCTTTAAAAGATGAAGTGAATCCTAGTAATACTTGTGCAAAGGTTGTAAAAACTGATATAAATAAAAGTGCAACTGCATACTATTTAAAAAATGCAACAATAGATTTTACAACAAGCAAGATTCTAAGATTTAAAATGTATAGACCTCGTGATGTTGTTACACCTATTAGAGTAGAGGTGTCTTATAAAAATCAAAGACCTAAAATGATTTTTAGTTTTGACTTAAGCGATGTTCATGAT
>JADGDT010000073.1 GCA_016744755.1 Ichthyobacteriaceae bacterium
ACTGCTAGAGGCTACAGAACCTTCAATAATTTTAGAAGTGCTATACTTTTTTTTAATGGTGGCTTGAGTCTTTATCCACACAAATAAGGGTAGAACCTTTTTTAAGTCTTTTTTAGAGTATTACTTGGGTTCCAATGAGATTTAGTAGAAAATATGAAATAATAGGGTAGGTGTTATTTGATTAAGAAATAGGTTCTACCCTTATTTGTGTGGAAGTTGTAATTTAGAATATCCGTCATATTGAGCATAATTTCCTTTGTGTAACAAAAGGAAATGTACCTGCCTCGACAGTCAAGGTGGGCTTCGCTCAAGGTGACGATTGTTCCACATCAGGGCAGAACCAAAACTATAAGAGATAATTATTATAACTTAGTCAGCTATAGTAATTACTTAACCTTACTACCTTTAGATTTGTAATTTCGGCTTATCCATATACTAGTTAAGCTCTGGGATAATAGTTTTATTCTTTTTGAATTCAGGGATTGTTTCGGCATTAATAAAATCTTTAGCTATTTCATATCCAACCTCAACAGCATCTTTAGTTCTTTCGAAATTGATTAAATTAGGATTGTTTTTGTTAATTGGCTCTGTAGTCAGGTATAGACTAGGTATATTGTTATTATGAAAATCTGAATGTCCAAAATTTACTAATTCGCCTTTAACCACCCGTACATTTAAGTTTTCATTTGATTTATACTTACTTATTAACCTATCATTTAATGGAGTTGCCACATTACTGTTAATAGTTAGAGTTTCATTGTTATCTAAAGCACCAATCATGTCAAAATTTAATACTACTTTAATTTTATCAATGAGTTGTTTTTCAATAACCTTATCAGATTCAAGTAATTTCATACCTTCACCACCAAAAGCAGCAAAAACTACAGTACGTTTTGGCTTAATTTTATCATTAGCCATTTTATTCGCTATTTCTAATAAACTTGCTATTCCAGATGCATTATCAATTGGTATATTACTTATGTATGTAGAATCATGTATAGGAGAATCCAATTTATGTCTATATAAATCTAAGTAGTTATAATGAGCACATATTAAAACTATCTCATCTTTTAATTTAGGATCGCTACCTTCTATTTTAGATATAATATTTTGAGTTTCCACAGTCTTAATATTGATGTCGGTTTTTACATCAAGTGTAAGCTTTGTATTCAAACTTATTGGCTTCATTTGAGTAATCATATTCATTTCCAAAGAATCTACATTAGAGCCAGATGCTACTAAAAGTTTATTTGCTAATAACCTTGTAATTTGAACTACGGGAATATTAGCTCTTGTGCCTATTTTATCTAGATTATGATCAAGTAAAATATCTTTTTTTTCTGTTTTAGATCCAGATACAAATAATACACCTGCAGCCCCTTTGCTAGATGCAAGTAATATTTTTGCCCTTTCGTTACTGTACGGAATTGAATGGTTGCTAGTATTGTTTGTGTCAGGATTTTGTTTCAACATCATAACCCATTTGTTTTTTACATCAATACTATCATAATCATTCCAATTCAAGCTATCACGCTTAAATTTTATACCGTAACCTGCAAAAACAACTTCGGCTTTAATTTCTGTATTTTTTGTGATTGCTAATGGTTTGTAATCTACATTGATGTTAGTAACAACAGACCCAGCATGCATATAGTTATTTTCACCTTCTGTTATTTTTGCTACAGCAGTATATTTTTGAAAAAATGAATCATTAAATTTCAGCAATCCAATTTTTTCAAATTCATTGGCAATATACTCGGCTACAACCATTTCTTCATGAGAACCAGATTCCCTGTTTATTAATGAGTCTGATGCTAAGAAAGAAATATGAGTTTTTATCTCAGTAGACGTAATTTCTGAATTTGAAAACGAGCAACTACTTAATGTTACAATAATTGATACTATGCTAAGTGCAATGTATTTCATGTTTAGTTTTATTTAGTTTAAGGGTGTAAATGTATTTATTATTTTTTTGTATTCCTTTACTTTTTGTTTAATACCTTAAATATATGGTTCTCTACCCTTATTTGTGTGGAAGTTGTAATTTAGAATAGTCGTCATCCTTGAGGCCTAAGTTTTTTTCTGAAAAAACTCCAATGAGATAATGACAATTTAACCACAAAGAAACTCAAAGGAGTGCACGAAGGAGCACAAAGAATTTTTTTAGTGAACTTAGTGTCTAACTTAGTGTTATTTATGGTTAAATATAAGGTTGTCATAGGTAGTCCTAAGTTTTTAAACAAAAACTCCAACCCGCCTTGCCGTCGAGGCAGGTGAGCGGATGACAAATTATTTTCCGCTGATACCGCTGATTAACGTAGATTTTTATCAGTGAAAATCTGCGAAATCTGCGGGCGATAAACAATGTTGTCATTGGTAATGCTAAAAAATACATTTCTATAGTATTTGTTTTTTAGAAGAGATAGCAAACTTGTAATTTTACCGTATCTAAATCTATAATTTTCGATACTTCTTATACCTTACACCAATGCCAAAGCACATTTTAACTTATTTTCACAAAAAAGCCTTGCGGATTGTAAGACAATAATTGAATTTTAAAAAAAAATAATTACATTATCAATGTTTTTTATAAAAGTATGTGTAGTATTGTTTAATTATAGTTTGATTTTTTAGATAAAACCTAAGTAATGAAAAAGCAATTAGATAAACTAAGATACCTGTTATTATTATCCTCTACTCTATTTATACTATCGTGTAGTAGCGATAAGCCAACTATTATATTTCCTACAGTAAATATAGACTCAGTAACTACAAAACAAATTGAGATATATGGTTATTATGTAGGCAAAGCAGAAGCTTCTCAATCTGTTCAAATTAGAGCAAGGGTAGATGGGTTTCTAGAAGATAAAAAATTTACAGAGGGAACTTTAGTAAATAAGGGGGCATTGTTGTACACAATAGATCCTTCTATTTACAAAGCATTATTAAGTCATTCAGAAGCAAAATTAGTATTAGCAATTGCAGAGTCAGATAAAGCAAAGAGAGATGTAAATAGAATGCAACCCTTGTTTGACCAAAATGCAGCTAGCCAGTTAGACTTAGACAATGCTATTTCATCAAAAGAATATGCCGATGCTAAAGTATTGATGGCTAAAGCTGAATTGGAACAAGCAAAACTAGATATGAGTTATACGAGGTTATATTCTCCTATTAGTGGGTATATAAGCGCTACTTATATTGATAGAGGAACTTTAGTAGGGTCAGGAACTAATTCTTTATTATCAGAGGTATATAAGACAGACCCAATTCATATAAACTTTAATGTATCAACAAGAGATTTTTTAAAATCAAAAAAAGAAAATAAGGAAATTGGAAGAACAGAAATTACCGATGATTGGCGACCAACAATTACCATAACTCTACCAGATGAAACAGATTATCAATATAAAGGTGCGGTTAATTATATAGCACCAACTTTAAATGCAAGTACTGGAACTTTTATGGTTCAAGGTGTTTTTCCTAATCCTAATAGGGACTTTAAACCTGGTCAATTAACAAAGGTGCAGTTATTACTTAATATAATAGAGGATGCAGTAGTTGTTCCTCGTAAATCTTTAGTTTTCGAAAAAGGCGGAGCATTTATATATGTTGTTCATAAAGATAGCGTAGCCGAAAAAAGAATGGTTCAGATTGAAAGGCAACTAGGAAATGAAATAATTATAAAAAAAGCATTAGAAAAAGGAGAGTATGTTGTAGTTGAAGGTATGCATAAATTAGAAAACAAGATTAAGGTGAATCCTGTTTTTGTAGATAAAAAAGAAACTAATATTGATAACTAGAAAACTATGAATTCATCATTTTTTATTGAAAGACCAGTATTCTCGGCAGTTATCTCTATTCTTATTGTTTTGGTGGGTGGTATAGCTATTGTAAGTTTACCTATTGAGCAGTATCCAGATATAACCCCTCCAATGGTTAAAATAACAGCGTCTTATCCTGGAGCAAATTCAACTACAGTAACCGAAGCTTTAGCTACACCACTTGAGCAAGAAATAAACGGTTCGCCTGGAATGATATATATGGAGTCAACAAGTAGCAACTCAGGAGGATTGAGTATAAGTGTTACTTTTGATGTGGGTGTAGATCCAGATATGGCTGCAGTTGATGTGCAGAACAGGGTTAAATTAGCAGAATCAAGATTACCTGCAGAAGTATTACAAAGTGGAATTGTAGTAGAAAAACAAGCTCCTAGTCAATTAATGACAGTAGCATTAACATCTTCAGATCCTAAATACGACGAAATATATTTGAGTAATTATGCTACAATAAATCTAATAAATGTTATAAAAAGAATACCAGGAGTAGGTAGAGTATCAAACATGGGTAGTAGATATTATGCAATGATGATATGGGTTTCTCCTGAGAAACTAGCAAATTATGGACTTACAGTTTCTGATTTATCTAGTGCCATAAAAGATCAGAATAGAGAGTCTGCCGCCGGAGAATTAGGAATACAACCCATGGACGATATAGATGTTACAATGCCTATTATTACACAGGGTCGTTTGGAAGATGCTATTCAGTTCGAAAATATTATAATTAGAACAGATGATAATGGTGCTGTAGTAAGAATGAAAGATGTTGCGAGAGTAAATCTAGAATCAAATAGTTATAGGTATGAATCTGGATTAGATGGCGGTAACGCAGCAATGTTAGGAGTCTTTTTACTTCCAGGAGCTAATGCTCTTGAAGTTTCTAGCCAAGTAAGAGGAGCTATGGAAACTGTATCTAAGAGTTTTCCACGTGGTTTAGATTATTCCGTACCATTTGATTTAACTAATTATATTAAAGAATCTATATCAGGAGTGTATCAAACTTTATTTGAAGCAATATTATTAGTTATAATAGTAGTGTTCTTTTCGCTACAGACTTGGAGAAGTACAATTATTCCAGTAATAGTAGTACCAATATCTCTAATAGGTACTTTTGCAGTAATGCTTGTTTTTGGCTTTTCATTAAATATTTTAACATTGTTAGGTTTAATTTTAGCAATTGGTATTGTAGTAGATGATGCCATTGTGGTTGTCGAAAATGTTGAACGGATAATGGAAGAAGATTCTTTATCGGCAAGAGAAGCATCTCATAAAGCAATGAAAGAACTTTCTGGAGCTCTAGTTTCAACATCGTTGGTGTTATCGGCAGTATTTGTGCCAGTTAGTTTTCTTGGAGGGATAACAGGGGCTTTATTTCGTCAATTTTCAGTTACAATTGCAGTATCTGTTTTAATATCAACAATTATTGCACTTACTTTAACCCCTGCATTAACGGCTATTTTATTAAAACCAAAAGCTAAAGATAAAGCATGGATTTTTAAAAAGATAGATGATATACTAGATAAAACCACCAATGGCTATGTCTTAATTATAGAAATGTTTTTCAAAAATCACAAAAGAGTTTTTTTAGGATTTGGATTAATATTTATAATGATAATTGGGCTAGTTAAATTATTGCCCACAAGTTTTATTCCACAAGAAGATCAAGGTTTTTTCTTAGTAGAAGTAGAAATGCCAGCAGGAACTACCCTCCCCCGAACAGCAAAAGTTGTTGAAAGGGTACAAAAATATTTTCATAAAAGAAACGGAGTTGCTCATGTTCAAACATACAATGGAGCTAGTCCGCGTATAGGAGGTAATGAGGCAAATTCTACATTAACAATTATTTTAGACCCTTGGGGAGATAGAAGTGATGACGATCAATCACTTGAACAAATTATTGAAGATGCAAAGCTTGAATTCAATACTTATCCAGAAGCTATTTTACACATATTTAAGCCTCCAGTAATTCCAGGGTTAGGTATGGCTGGTGGATTTGAATTTAAATTGCAAAATAAAGGAGGTAATAGTTGGAAATCTCTTGTAGATGCTACTGATACATTGCTTTTAAAAACAGAGGTAAAGAAAGAATTAGAGAATGTAAATACAAGTTTGCAAACAGATATACCTCAATTGTATTTCGATTTAGATAGAGAGAAAGCAAAATTTTTAGGTATTCCATTAGCAGATATTTTCCAGAATGTGAAAGCATTTTTAGGTTCTATGTATGTTAATGATTTTAATATGTTTAACCTTGTATATAAAGTATATATACAAGCAGATGAAGAATTTAGAAAATATCCAAGCGATTTAGATTTATTTTATATAAAAACAGAAAGTAATACCATGGTTCCTATCTCTGCTTTAGGGAAAACAAGTTTTACAACCGGGCCTGGTAGTATTACAAGGTTTAATATGTTTACAACTTCTACAATTACAGGTTCATCAGCATCAGGATATAGCTCAGGTGATGCAATGTTAGAAATGGAAAAAATTGTTTCAGAATTGCCAGAAGGAATTGGATATGAATGGAGTGGAATGTCTTATCAAGAAAAGAAGGCTTCTGGACAATTGGGACCTATAATGATTTTGGTTCTACTTTTTGTATTTCTATTCTTAGCTGCACAGTACGAAAGTTGGTCTGTACCAATTGCTGTATTATTAACTTTGCCAATTGCTATTTTTGGTGCATTTCTAGGGGTTTGGGTAATGGGAATGGAAAACGATATATATTTTCAAATAGGGCTAGTTACTTTAATTGGTTTGGCTGCAAAAAACGCAATTTTAATTGTAGAATTTGCAAAAGAAAAACACGAATCTGGTACAGAACTCGTTGAGGCTGCTATTTATGCTTCAAAACTTAGGTTTAGACCAATTGTAATGACCTCTTTAGCTTTTATTTTGGGAATGATACCTATGGTAATTGCTAGTGGAGCTGGTTCTGCAGCAAGAAAATCAATAGGAACAGGTGTGTTCTTTGGTATGCTAGTGGCTACATCATTAGGCATAACTCTTATTCCTTTTTTATACGTTTATGTAATTAAATTTTCCATAAAAATAGAAAAGTTTTTTAGTAAGTTATCATTTAAGTCAAAATCAGAATAAAAATAAAGTTTATGAAGATTATTATAAAAGTCCTTTTTTCTTTACTTATTTTTTATGGTTTTAATGCCTGTAAAGTTGGACCTAAATATGAAAGACCAGAAACAGTTTCGCCCGAGAAATTTAGATTTGATGAGGTAGAACAAGATAGTATTTCTAATATAGAATGGTGGGATATATATCAAGATACTATTCTTCAGAGATTAATAAAAAAAGGGCTTGAGAATAATAGAGATATTAGAATTGCTACACAAAGGCTTTATGGAGCAATGGCATCAAGAGATATTGCTAAGTCCGATTTATTTCCACAGTTCGGGGTTAATGCTGGTATTGAGAGGGAGTCGAGTTTTTCTGAAGATTCAAATGGTAATTTACAGAATTCTTATGATGACGAATTGGTAGCTACAGTAGGCCTTTCGTGGGAGTTAGATATATGGGGTAAAATTAGACACGGAAAAGATGCTGCTACATTCTCGCTCTTAGCAAAAGAAGAAAACAGAAAAAGTATTATACTACTAACCGTTTCTACAATAGCAAATGATTATTTCTCATTAAGAGACTTAGATAATAAGCTAAGAATAACAATTAATACTGTAGAAGCAAGAGAAGAAGCTAGGCGTATTGCAGAGTTGAGATTTAAAGGAGGTATATCTACCGAAATGACTTTGCGTCAGGCAGAAGTAGAACTAACTCAAACACAGTCTATTATTCCTACTATAGAAGAATCAATTGCTCATTTAGAAAATGAAATTAGCGTTTTAATTGGAGAGAATCCAAATGTTATTACAAGAGGAGATAGCCTTTTTCAACAAAAAATCCCTAGTATTATACCCGTAGGTTTACCTTCAGAGTTATTGCTAAGGAGACCAGATATTATTGCTGCAGAGAATGCTTTAAAGCAAGCTACTTCTGAAGTAGGAATTGCACAGGCTAACTTTTTTCCAAGTATTGCCTTAACAACATCTACTGGTTATAATAGCAGTAGTTTAGCTAGTTCATCATTTATAGAAAGCCCTTATTGGATATTAGCAGGTGGTCTTATAACTCCAATATTTACATGGGGAAAGCTTAAAGGACAGAAAAAATTAGCTATGGCTAATATGATGGAAGAAATGGAAGATTATAAATATACAATCCTTAATTCTTTTAGAGAAGTAGATGATGCTTTAATATCATTCAAAAAATCAAAAGAAATTAGAATTGCAAATGAATTAGTGTTGACAAAATCAAAACAATATCTTCGTCTTGCAGAACTTCAATACTTTAATGGAATTGTTAGTTATTTAGGAGTTTTAGATGCTCAACGTACTGTTTTTGAAGCAGAGATAACCACTAGCGAAGCCTTTAAAAGAGAATTAATCTCGGGAGTAAATCTTTACAAAGCATTAGGTGGCGGCTGGTACTCTAGAAGCGGGGAATTAAATACAGAGTTTATGCCACAGTAGAAACTGATTTTGGTGTAGTTGTTAAACATATAGAACTACGAGGTCTTATATACTCGTAGGACTAGTACAATTCAAACTTCGTAGGTCTAATCTACAAACAACCACACAAGAAAGACTTAATTAAACAGTCCCTCAATTAAACAATTCAACACCTCTTAAAGTCTTGCGAAATCAATTTGTTAGATTAAAATAATCTTCGTACTTTTGCACGCCTTTTGAGTATTAATTAGGATAGAAAGGGCTGAAACTTATTTATTTAAACACTCTCGGAGAGATTTATTAAATCCTATAAAATTACTGAGATACAAAAACAAATTTTCCACAATATGTCAGAGGAAAATAAAAACATAGAAGAGCAAGAAGACCAATTCGCAAATTTTGATTGGGCTGCATTTGAAGCTGGTATCGAAGATACTGACGTAAAAGTAAGGGAAGAAATGGAGAAACTTTACGAAGAATCTCTAGGAGACGTTGTTGAAAGTGACGTAGTAGAAGGAACGGTAGTTCGTATGAACGAGCGTGAAGCTATTATTGACATTAATTCAAAGTCTGAAGGAGTTATTTCTCTTAACGAATTCCGTTACAATCCTGAATTAGCAGTTGGAGATACAGTAGAAGTACTTATCGATCAGCGTGAAGATAAAACAGGACAGTTGGTGCTTTCTCACCGTAAGGCAAGAGCTATTAAGGCTTGGGAAAATGTTAATAAAGCTCACGATGAAGGAACTATTGTAAATGGTTTCGTAAAATGTAGAACTAAAGGAGGTATGATCGTTGACGTATTCGGAATCGAAGCATTCTTACCTGGTTCTCAAATTGATGTTAAGCCAATTCGCGATTACGATCAATACGTAGAGAAAACAATGGAATTCAAAGTAGTTAAAATTAACCACGAATTCAAAAATGTTGTAGTATCTCACAAAGCACTTATCGAGGCTGACCTTGAAATTCAGAAGAAAGAGATTATCTCTAAACTTGAAAAAGGACAAGTTCTTGAAGGTACTGTTAAAAACATTACTTCTTACGGTGTATTTATCGATTTAGGAGGTGTTGACGGATTGATTCATATTACTGACCTTTCTTGGTCAAGAATCAACCACCCATCAGAAGTTGTTGAATTAGATCAAAAACTTAACGTTGTAATCTTAGACTTTGATGAAGCTAAGACTCGTATACAACTTGGATTAAAACAATTACAAGCTCATCCTTGGGATGCTTTGTCTGCTGATCTTAAGATTGGTGATAACATTAAAGGAAAAGTTGTTGTACTTGCAGACTACGGTGCATTTATCGAAATCGCTCCAGGTGTTGAAGGTTTAATACACGTTTCTGAAATGTCATGGTCAACTCACTTACGTTCTGCTCAAGATTTTGTAAAAGTTGGTGATGAAATAGATGCTCAAATATTAACCTTAGATAGAGATGACAGAAAAATGTCTCTTGGTATCAAGCAATTGACTCAAGATCCTTGGACTGACATTACAACTAAATACCCAGTTGCTTCTAAGCACACAGGTATTGTTCGTAACTTCACTAACTTTGGTGTATTTGTTGAATTAGAAGAAGGAATTGACGGATTAATCTATATTTCTGACCTTTCTTGGACTAAGAAAATCAAGCACCCATCTGAGTTCTGTGAAATTGGACAGAAATTAGAAGTACAAGTTCTTGAATTAGACGTTAAATCTCGTCGTTTGAGTTTAAGTCACAAACATACACAGGAAAATCCTTGGGATAAGTATGAAGAGAAATACACTCTTAATACTATAGTTAACGCAACTATTAAAGATGCAAACGACAAAGGTGCTACTGTAATGTTAGAAGAAGGTGTTGAAGGATTTATTCCATCTCGTCACCTTATTAAAGAAGACGGAAACGCTATCACAAAAGGAGAAACTGCAGACTTCAAAGTAATTGAGTTCAACAAAGAATTCAAACGTATTGTTCTTTCACATACAAATATCTTCAAAGAAATTGAAGCTAAGAATATAAAGGATAATAAGAAGAAGCAAACTGCTGCTAAAGATGCTGAAAAATCTACATTAGGAGATCTTGATGCATTAGCTGAATTGAAAAAGAAAATGGAAGGAAACGCATAGTTTCTAACTGTTTCGTAATATTTAAATCCCTTAACAATTGTTAAGGGATTTTTTTTTGACTTTCTTGTAATTGTGATTACTTTTGGGTAAATAAGTTAAGGAGTACTTATGAGTTAAAAAGTGCCTAGAGTTGGGTGTTTGTTTGTGGGGAGAGTTTGGAAGTACTTATGAGTTAAAAAGTGCCTAGAGTTGGGAGCCTGTTTGTGGAGAGTGTTTGGAATTGTCTAAAGTTTTGAATCAGTTAAAGCTTTGATTTGTTGTAACTTTACGGACTTAAAACTTTTTAACTACATTAACCCTTTATTTCACAGACTTAAAAATATTAACGATGAAGAATAAGGAATTTGCAAAAGAACTTGAATTGAGATTGAGGAAGTTTGCATTGAGAATTATTAAACTATCTTCAAGCTTGCCAAATACTCCAGAACATAGGGTTGTAAGATATCAAATATCTAAATCAGGTACATCGGTTGGAGCAAATTATAGAGAAGCTAATAGGGCAAGGAGTAATGCTGATTTTTATAATAAAATAAAGATATCTGAAACTGAAGCTTCAGAAACAGCTTTTTGGTTGGAGCTGATAAATGATGCTGAATGGATATCTGTTGAAAAACTTGACCCATTAATGCTTGAAGCTAACGAAATACTTGCTATTTTTACGGCAATTGCGCGAAGTATGAAAAAAAAGTAGTGCAATGAGTTATTTAGTGCCTAAAGTTGGTTAGCGTCTAAAGTTAAAAGTTGGGAAGTAATAATGAGTTAATAATTTTCTAACAACTCTACGGACTTAAAACTTTTTAACTTTACGGACTGGATAACTTTACGGACTAATATAACTCTACGGACTTAAAACTTGATTTAATGAAAATAATCTTAGGAGCAAAAGAAATAGGAATAACGCTAGAGCGTTTAGCTTGTCAGTTGGTAGAAAATCACAATGATTTTAAAGATACTGTACTTGTTGGTATCCAGCCAAGAGGAGCTATTTTTGCTGAAAGAATTAAAACTATTCTAGAACTTAATTACGAGCTAGATGATGTAAAATTAGGCTACCTAGATATTACCTTTTTCAGAGATGATTTTAGGCGTAGAGATAAACAAATTGAAGCAAGTCAAACACAAATTGATTTTCTGGTAGAAGATAAAAATGTTATTTTTATAGATGATGTACTTCATTCTGGAAGAAGTATTAGAGCTGCACTAACAGCAATTCAGTCTTTTGGCAGGCCTAATAATATTGAATTAATGGTTTTGGTAGATAGAAGATTTAGTCGATCATTACCAATACAACCCGATTATAAAGGACGAAAAGTAGATTCTTACGATAACGAAAAAGTTATTGTAAAATGGATAGAACAAGATGAGATAGAT
This sequence comes from Ichthyobacteriaceae bacterium, assembly GCA_016744755.1. GTDB lineage: Bacteria > Bacteroidota > Bacteroidia > Flavobacteriales > JADGDT01 > JADGDT01. The sequence goes on from JADGDT010000073.1 coordinate 11,851, forward strand.
GGTGTTTATTTCGAACAAAAAAACGACTAGATAGATGAGCCAGTTAAGTGTAAATCACCTATTAGGAATAAAAGGATTAAAAAGAGAAGATATTGAGTTGATTTTTTCTACAGCCGATAACTTCAAAGAGGTAATAAACAGACCAATCAAGAAAGTTCCTTCTTTAAGGGATTTAACAATAGCAAATCTTTTTTTCGAAAACAGTACACGTACTCGTTTATCGTTTGAGATAGCAGAAAAAAGACTTTCTGCAGATGTTGTTAATTTCTCCGCATCATCATCATCAGTATCAAAAGGAGAAACTCTTATTGATACCGTAAATAATATACTATCAATGAAAGTTGATATGGTTGTAATGAGACATCCAAATCCAGGAGCAGGTGTATTTTTATCAAAACACATTGATGCTAGAATTATAAATGCAGGAGATGGAGCTCACGAACACCCTACACAAGCACTTTTAGATACCTACTCAATACGAGAAAGACTTGGCAATGTTGAGGGAAAAAAAGTTGTGATAGTTGGAGATATTTTACATTCTCGTGTTGCTTTATCAAATATTTACGCTCTTAATTTACTTGGAGCTGAAGTTATGGTTTGTGGACCTTCTACCTTAATTCCAAAGTTTATACACACACTAGGTGTAAAAGTAGAAACAGATTTGCGTAAGGCACTCGAATGGGCTGATGTTGCAAACATGTTAAGGGTACAACACGAAAGGCAAGATTTGAAATATTTCCCTTCAATTAGAGAGTATTCTCAAATGTATGGGGTTGACATGAATTTGTTGAATTCATTAGACAAAGATATTGTGATAATGCATCCAGGTCCAATAAATAGAGGTGTAGAAATTACTAGTGAAGTTGCCGATTCGCCACAATCAATAATACTTGATCAAGTAGAAAATGGAGTAGCTATAAGAATGGCTGTTCTATATTTATTAGCATCAAAAATAGATAGGTAGATTATTATGGAAAAGATTTTAAAAGAAAATTATATTCTGTTTAATATAATTAAAGGTACAGAAAAAGAGATTATTTCATTTTTAAGTGCCGAATTGAAAACTCATCTATCTAATAATGTGATTGTTGACATCTCTAGTTTAAGTATGTCGAAAAATGCATTGTTTAGTTTAAATGAACTTTCTGATTTACACAAAGAAAATGGCATGTCTTTTGTTACTGTGATCGCAGGTATTTCGCTAGACGATGTAGAAGAAACTTTTGTGATTTGTCCAACTCTTCAAGAAGCAGAGGAAATTATTGTTATGGAAAACTTAGAGAGAGAATTAGGTTTTTAAATTTTATTTATGAATAAGAATTTACTTGTAGTAATATTTTTTTATGTGTTGTCCATATCAACTTTGATTGGACAGCCTGATGTAACATTGTCGCAAGAGGATGAGCAGGTTAGTTCTTATTGGTTAAATACAGTTCCATTTTACAGCCTACCAAAGATTAAAGTTGGAAAGTACTACAATAGCTTGTTAGAAATAAAAATCCCAAGAGATACTCTAAGATCCACTAACGGAAAAATTACAAGAGTACATATCAAAGATATTAGAATATTAGGTATCGAAGGCATACCTCAAGGGATATCATATTCTTCATCTATAGTAAAAAATAAAAATGAAAAATATTTTAGTTTTTATTTAGAATTGTATGGTAGGGCAAAGAGCAAGCCTGAATCCAGTATAATCTCAGATATGAGTGTTACATTTTCTCTTGATAACGGTAAAAGTATGGTAAGAGATTTTGATATTAATAACATAGTTTTAAGTGAAGATAAAACAAGAGAATTAGAAACTACTGATGATGGTATAGGTTTAAAATCGTTAGAGTCTTATCCAAACTCTATAAACAACAAAACTGAAGTTAGTTTTTGGTCGAGCAAGCTACAGCTAGTAGAGTTTGAAGTTAGAGATGCAATTGGGAACCTTAAATTCAAACAGACTTTTACTGCTAAAGTAGGGAGTAATAAAGTTTCTTTTAGTCAGAAAGATTTACCCGATGGACTATATTTATATAGTATAAAAAATGAAGATCTTACTCTGGCAAAGAGATTAATTATTAAATAAACTGCTGTTGTCATTTTTCTTAAAAATACTTGGTTGTGGTTCTGCAACACCCACATCGTGGACAAATCCAAGTTCTCAGTTTCTGAACATGGAAGAAAGATATTTCTTGATTGATTGTGGCGAAGGAACTCAATCTGCGTTGAGAAAGAATAAAATTGGATTTAAGAAAATTGATAATATTTTCATCACTCATCTTCATGGCGATCATTTTTTTGGTTTGGTAGGATTACTATCTACTTTGAGCTTGTTGGATAGGAAAAAAGATTTACATGTTTACTCCCCAAAAGGATTGAAAGAAATAATAGTTACTCAATTCAGAATTTCAAAAACCTATTTATCTTACTTTATTCATTTTCACGAAATTTCTACAGATAGACCTGTAGTAGTACTAGATGATATAAAACTAACTGTAAAAGCAATTCCTCTAAAACACAGAATAGAAACATATGGCTACCTTTTTGAAGAAAAACTAAAAGAAAGAAAATTAAATATTGATGTAGTTAAAAGTATAAATGTAGAAACATGTGACTATAGAAATATTAAACTCGGAAAAAACTACGTTAAAGATAATGGAGAAATTATAGAAAATAGTACTCTAACATTTGATCCTCCTAAGCCCTTGAAATATGCTTACTGCTCCGATACTGCGTACAATCCAGATTTAACTGAGTGGATAAAAGGAATAGATTTATTGTATCACGAAAGTACATTTCTAGAAGAGCATTCTAATTTAGCAAAGAAAACAGGACACTCTACAGCCAAAGAAGCAGCAATGATTGCCGAAAAAGCTGAAGTAGGTAATTTACTGCTAGGACATTTTTCTGCTCGTTACAAGGATAGAAGTGTATTTTTAGATGAAGCAAAACCTTATTTCTATAAAACAGAATTAGCATCAGAATCAAAGGAGATTTGTTTTAAAAATTAATTATTATTGTCAATTGAAATAGCGCTAATATTTATATGCTATTTCTTTAATAAAAATCAACAAAAAATATTTTATAGATTTGACTATTAATTTATTTATATTGTAGATAGTTACTTAATTGTATAAATTTTATATATGAAAAAAATAATACTATTACTTTTAGTTATTATTCTAAAGACACCTTTGTTTTCTCAGAATATGAATGGATTTGTAGAAAATAATTATTCGGGAGTTGCAGGAAATAGGTTTAACCCCGCAAATGTAGCAGACAACAAACTAAAACTTGATTTTTCTATATTAAGTGTAAATATTAATGCAATTGGAGAAAATATCAATTATAATTTTTCTGATAATAAAATTTCTTATGGAGAAAACGATAAAATTAATACTAATCTAACTCTAGATTTTGATATTGGTTTAATGGTTTCATTCGGAAAGTTTGGAGTTGGATTTTCTGCCCGACCAAAATCGTTTTTAATGGGCTCAGACGTAGACCCTAATGTGATAGACTATTTAAGTGATGCACAAAATTCTTCAGACAATTTCACATTGAATAACGATAACACTAATATCCTTGCCAATGTGTGGAACGAATATGCATTTAACTTTGGTATGGTAGTTATGGATAAAGGAGTTCATTTTATTAAAGCTGGAGCTGAGGTTAAACTAATGCAAGGTATAGGCGGATTAACATTTAAGGCCAATAATCTTAATCTAATGTTTGATAATAATAATGATATTACAAACATACAAGGTGCTAGTGGTGGAGCTAGTATACTATACTCTAATGGTATAAATGCAGATAGTTTTGAACTTCCAACGTTTAATACTTTAGGTAAGTTTAGTTTTGGATATAATTTTGGTGCAGTTTATGAATGGCGACCAGATGCAGAATCTGAAAATGATGAAAAACAAAATGATTATAAAATTAAAGTTGGAGTATCTATACTTGACATTGGTAAGCTGAAATATACATCAGGAATGCATTCAACATCTTTTACTTTACCAGTTTCAAATTTTGACACAAGCGATATAGCAGGAGATGGAGATCTAGACATAGAAGAACTTTATAATTTGGTATATGTTGATGGTAGTGAGTACTTTGAAGATGTAGATGTTGATAAGGAAATGGAAATATCTCTACCTACAAAATTTAACTTACATATCGATTACAATATTTATGGAAATTGGTATGTTGCATTTGTAAATAGTATTTCTCTAAAAAAAAGGAATGAATTATTTTCATTATCAGAATATAGTTACTTCAGTGTAAATCCAAGATACGAATCTAAGTTTTTAGGCTTTGGATTGCCCATCTCTTATCGTAGTGTTGATGGATTTCACTATGGAGCAAATCTATCGCTTGGAGTATTTTATATAGGTACATCAGATATGGGAGCTTTTGTAGATTTAGAGAAAGTAGATGGGGGTAACTTATATCTTGGATTCAGAATACCGGTTTAGTCTTAGCCTTTGCAATAGAGAGCGTTGAGTTTTTTTGATTATAGAGTACACACAAGGTTAGGGTAATGTTTTTTAATTCCAGTAAATGATGAATTCATATATAAACAGAGAAAATAGTTGGCTATTATTCAACGATAGAGTAATGCAAGAAGCTGAGGAT
>JADGDT010000074.1 GCA_016744755.1 Ichthyobacteriaceae bacterium
GTTTACGAAGATGAGTATATCAGACACATAAGATTTAAAGACTATTTAACCATAATAATTGAAGGGCGTAAAAATAGAGCTCTAATATTAAAAGAGGGAGTTACTATTAAACACCCCGAGGATAACGATGAAATTCTAGACGAAGGATTTATGTAGTTTTCTTAGTGATGTAGTAAAATAGTGATGAAGTGACATCGTGACTGAGATACTAAGTGATTTGATTTGGTGAAGTAATGACTTTGAAATATCACAAGACAAAAACTTACAGCCAAAAGCTGAAAACAGGCCAAATTGAATTTTAAATTGTAAAAAATACACTTTAGTATTAAATGACAATATCTTAAAATATCAGACGACTTAATGCATATTCACTACTTTATAAAACTAATAATTGATAATACGTTAAAAACAAAGAGAAAAACTACTGACAACTATCATGAAATTTTCTCAATAAATTAACATTTGTGATATATCAAATAAAATAATTCTTGTAAATTCGTCTAGTATTAAACAAGAAAAATACAGAACAAATAATCTAAACACTAATTGACTTTACATAAAAAATTATGAACGTTAAGGAGATAATGAACAGCCTAGAGGCTAAACACCCAGGCGAGAAGGAATACTTGCAAGCTGTTCACGAAGTATTAGAATCTATAGAGGAAGTTTACAACGAAAACCCTCAATACGAAGCTGCTAAAATCATCGAACGTCTAGTTGAACCAGATAGAATTTTAACTTTCAAGATTCCTTGGGTTGACGATAGCGGAGTTGTTCATGTAAACTTAGGATACAGAGTTCAGTTCAACAATTCAATAGGACCATACAAAGGTGGATTACGTTTTCACCCATCAGTAAACCTTTCAATTCTTAAATTTTTAGGATTCGAGCAAATTTTCAAAAATGCTCTTACTACACTTCCTATGGGTGGTGGAAAAGGTGGTTCCGATTTCGATCCTAAAGGGAAATCAGATGCTGAAATAATGCGTTTCGCACAAGCATTTATGCTAGAGTTATGGCACATAATTGGCCCAGAAACTGATGTTCCTGCTGGCGATATTGGTGTTGGAGGACGCGAAATTGGTTTCCTTTACGGAATGTACAAAAAACTTGCCCGTGAGCACACAGGTGTTCTTACAGGTAAAGGACTTAACTGGGGTGGATCTCTAGTACGTCCTGAAGCTACAGGTTTTGGTAACGTATATTTTGCACAAGAAATGCTTGCTACAAAAAACGATACTTTCAAAGGTAAAGTAGTTGCTGTTTCAGGTTTCGGAAACGTTGCTTGGGGTGCTGCTACAAAAGTAACAGAACTTGGAGGTAAAGTAGTTACAATTTCTGGACCTGATGGTTACATATACGACCCAGAAGGATTGGACGAAGAAAAAATAGAATACATGTTAGAGCTTCGTGCTTCTAACAACGATATAGTTTCTCCTTATGCCGAGGAGTTCCCAGAAGCTACTTTCTTTGCCGGAAAAAAACCTTGGGAGCAAAAAGTAGACATCGCATTGCCTTGTGCTACACAAAACGAGCTTAACGAGGAAGATGCTAAAAAACTAATTGCTAACGGATGTATTTGTGTTGGTGAGGGTGCTAACATGCCATCTACCGAGGAGGCTATCGCAGTATTCCACGCAGCTAAGATTTTGTTCTCTCCAGGAAAAGCGTCTAACGCAGGAGGTGTTGCAACTTCTGGATTAGAGATGACACAGAACTCAAACAAACTTAACTGGCCAGCAACAGAGGTCGATGCTAAACTTCACCAAATCATGAAAGATATTCATGCTGCCTGTGTTAAGCACGGAACAGATTCAGAAGGATATGTTGACTATGTAAAAGGTGCAAACATTGCAGGTTTCCTAAAAGTTGCAGATTCTATGCTAGATCAAGGAATTATCTAAACAGAAACTAATTCCAATTATATATACTTTTAAAACCATCTTCGATTTTTCGTAGGTGGTTTTCTATTTTCCAATAGCAATATTTTTGGCGTGTCCTTTATCTCCGATAGTAATCGGAGATAAAGGTCGGGTCATCGCCTATATCTTTTGTTTTATGAGCACAGCAAAAAAGCCGTACTCATAAAACAAAAGGATGCCGGCTCTACCCCTCACGCAATATTTACACCAACTACATCACTATTAATAACAACAGATACATCAATATACTAATACTACTAATCAAAATATATTCCCTTAAAAAAAGATAATAATGTATTTGCCACCTACAAAATATAATGATTAATGACATGGCTGGACTTTTCTAGTCATTAATCCATCTTTGGTGTACCTTTACATCGATTAAAAAATTATTTATTTTGGAAAACTTCGAAAAATTAGGCATTAACTCAGGCTTTACAAAAGCACTTGCTGAATTAAATATTATTGAACCTTCTGATATTCAGAAAAAGGTTATACCAGTATTGCTGTCTGGAGCAAAAGATATTGTTGCACAGGCACAAACAGGCACAGGAAAAACAGCAGCATATGGACTTCCATTGTTAGAGCAAATGGACTCGAACAATAAATCTATTCAAGGTTTAGTACTATGTCCAACTCGTGAACTTGCCCAACAAGTGTCCAAGCAGTTATTCAAATTCACAAAGTATTCTACTAAAATTTTTACCGAGGCGGTATATGGAGGAGAACATATTGACAGACAAATTGCATCTTTAAGGCGTCCAACACAAATTGTTGTAGCTACACCAGGTAGATTAATTGATTTAGTTAATCGTAAAGCTATTGATTTAAACTTAGTAAAAACTGTTGTGCTAGATGAAGCAGACGAAATGCTGAGTATGGGCTTTAAAAAGGAATTGGATGATATCTTGAGTTATCTTCCATACATAGAAAACAAATGGTTATTTTCTGCAACCATTCCACAAGGAATTCAAGAAATTATTTCGAAACATTTAGCTAGCGATGCTGTAAGAATTGAAGTAAAGAGAGAGAATACAGTCAATAAAAATATTTCGCACCAATATATAATGTGCGATGACTTAGAAAAATTTCATGCACTACAGCTATTCTTAAAATCAGAGCACGAAAACCGAGGTGTAATCTTTTGCAAAACAAAAGCAGCAACCAAAAAACTTACTAAACAATTAATAGCAAAAAATATTGCAGCAGATGCAATTCATGGTGACCTACTACAGAAGGAAAGAGATAAGGTAATGAGAGCATTTAAAAACAAAACCTTACGTGTGCTTGTTGCTACAGATGTTGCCGCACGTGGTATTGATATCGATAACCTAGCTTTTGTTGCACATTATCAGCTACCAGAAAATGATGAATACTATACTCACCGTAGCGGACGAACTGCACGTGCTGGTAAAGAAGGTATTTCTATGTGTTTTGTTAATTCATCAGAAGTTAAGATTTTACGTAACTACGAACGTAACTTAGATCTAAAATTTCTGCAAATAAAAAAGAGGAGATAACCAATAATTGAGTATAATTTCCATAGTGCAACTATATAGATAATTTTTTATGACATTTTATTTCTACAATTAAAAAATAGTATATGATCAATAATGATATATTAAGACGTATTCGTTACATGTTTGACTATAGCGATTCAAAAATGATTGAGCTTTTTAAAACAGTTAATTACGATGTTAAGAAAACAGATTTGATTGAATGGTTAAAAAAGGAAGATGACCCTTTATTTATAGAAATGACAGATAAAGAGTTGTCCATTTTTTTAAACGGCTTTATAATTGAAAAACGAGGAAAAAGAGAAGGGCCTCAACCAGAACCTGAAAATCATTTAAATAATAATATGATTCTTAAGAAACTAAAAATTGCATTTGATTTGAAAACAGATGATATTTTAGTACTCTTTGCTTCAATAGATAAAAAATTAAGTAAAGGTGAGTTAAGTGCTTTCTTTCGTAATTCTAAGCATAAATCTTACCGTCCTTTTATGGATCAGTATCTGAGAAACTTCTTGAATGCACTACAAACTAAACACAAAAAATAGATTGGTAAATATTTTATTTATAGTACAAACCCATGAGCTTATTACATGTGATGAAAACAATTTTGTTCCCTTAAAGTAAAGGAATATACTATAGGTTTTTGTTTGTCCTGTAAAAAACACTGTTGGTCATGATCTTGTATTGTTTATCATCAAAGTTCTTTATAGGGGATAATATGGTCGCATATTTGCAGTGTTAAAAACAAGGGAATTGTAGAAATGCAAGTTTTTTTCATAGTAAGATTTTGGGTTAGTTTAGAAAGGTCTATCTGCGTGATAGACCTTTTTTTTTGTGCCAATAATTTTTGTGACCTTATGTATATTTCTTTGTTTTCTTTGTGAATGAAAAATCTCTATCTCAAAAGAGAAAGCAAATACTCTTCAGACTTTGATATTCTAGATCCAAAGTAAGAGAAAACCTCTCCATCAACAAAAGTTACTTTTATATCTGGGAAATTAATTTTGAATTCTTGTGCGTGGAGTTCATTAAAAGGAAATGGTATTGACGACAAAAATATTTCGTCAACCTCTAACCTCTTCAAATCCTCTAAAGTTACAATTGGATATCGTTTATCGAGATGATTGAAAACATTTATAAACCCTAGTTTTCCTAAAATTGAACTTATGTAAGTATTACTCCCTGCAACCATAAATGGGTTTCGCCAGATAAAATATGCTACTCTTTTAGGCCTCTTTTGGATACTTCGTATTGTAGAACAAACATTTTCTATTCTGCTACACAAAACCTCTGCTTCGGTATTTCTGTTGCAAAGTTCGCCAATATCTTTTATAAGTTTCTGATTATCCTCGAAACACTGAACATCACTAATCCAATATGGTAATTTTTCAACTATTTCTTCTACTTGTGGTTTTATATTTTCTTCTTTATTCCCAATAATTAAATCGGGCTCAAGAGATGATATTTTATTAAAATCGAGTCTTTTTGTACCTCCAATTATAGTTTTAGTTTTTTTCCAATCTTTGGGAAAAGTACAAAACCTTGTTACTCCCACAACTTCTTCATCCAAACCTAAATCTGCTAAGAGTTCGGTTTGAGATGGTACTGTAGAAATTATACGTTTTGGAGGGAAACTGATTGTTACTTTTCTACTTAGCTGATCTACAAAAATCTTTTTCATAATTGAATGAGTAAAAATATCATTGAAAAATTACGTGAAAATACAGTTATTACCTTAACTATAAAACATAGCCTTTTGTATAGATGTTTTGTGCATTTTATTGGTTTACACACTTATTTGCATGGCTATTTTAATTAAAATATACGTTCAATATTGAGCGTAATTTACTTAGAAGGGAGACCATACTGAATTGACAAAAGAAGAAGGGTTAATTTCAATATTTACTTGATATTAAAGTAAGCTAAACATCTTATCTACAGATTGTTTAATGTTGTTTCTAACATCTAAAATATTAGCTTCCATCATATAACATGGAGCTGTAATAATTTTAGAATCCATATCGAAGCTAATCTCTTTTACTGATTTCATCTCGGCAGTGTGACCGAGAGATTTAATGCCTTCTGAAATTGCATCTATCTCGTATAGTGATTTTTCTGTAGTAGTACCTACAGTTAATTTCACAGAAAATTCACCATCATCAAGAGCTTTTGCAATAGTAGTTGGCGACATACACAATCCTACAATTGGTTTCTTAGAACTTACAAATTCATTAATCATTCTTTTTACATCTCTATTAATTTCACCACTTGGTCCATCGAAAGCCCATTTAGTAAGATTCTTTGCTGTACCAAAGCCTCCTGGCATTACTAGTCCATCAACATCTTCAACCTTTAGATCTTTTATGTCGATAATATTTCCACGAGCAATACGTGCTGACTCAACTAGTACATTTCTAGTTTCATTCATCTCTTCGCCCGTTATGTGATTTATTACGTGATGCTGATTTGTGTTAGGAGCAAAACAAATGGCTTCTCCCCCATTCTCAGCTATTGCTAGAAGAGTAAGAACTGATTCGTGAATTTCTGTTCCATCGTAAACTCCATTTCCGTGTAGTAATACTGCTATCTTTTTCATCTTATTGTTGATTTATTTGGCTGTTAGCTGTTAGCTGTTAGCTGTTAGCTGTTAGCTGTTAGCTAAATTAAAAAAAGCCACGGATTCTATGAAAGAAAACGTGGCAATATATTTTAATTTGGCCAACCTTAATTTAAACTACCCGACACTCGTAGGATCTTCGCACTCTACAATGTCTATAGATCTTATAACTTCGTAATTTCGGCTTCAAGCTTTCAACTTTGAGCTTAAAGCTTCAACCTACTTATACAAGTCAGATTTCATCATTCCCATTCTATTGAAGAAATGAATTACAGATACTTTAAGAACTCCTAAACCATAAACAGAGCTATCCCAAAGATTAATAGAAGATGCATCATCGAAATATTTTGTAGGACAAGTAACTTCGGCAATATCAAAGTCTTTGTAAATAATTTGTGATAACATTTGATTATCGAAAAGGAAATTATCGGAATTATCATTATAGTTAATTCCTTCTAAAACTTCTCTTGAAAATGCTCTGTAACCAGTGTGATACTCTGATAATTTGTAGTTAACTAAAATATTCTGAGTAAGAGTAAGAATACGGTTAGCTACATATTTATACCAAGGCATACCACCTTTCATAGCTCCTTTACCAAGTATACGCGATCCTAAAACTACAGGATAAACTTCATTGGCAATAAGGTAAGCCATAGACTCAATTAACTTAGGTGTGTACTGATAATCTGGATGAAGCATAATAACAATATCTCCACCAAGTTCTAAAGATTTGTTATAACACGATTTCTGGTTACCACCATAACCTGTATTCACATCGTGCTTAATTATATGTTTGATTCCTATTTTTTTACCAACTCCAACAGTGTCGTCTTTACTATTATCGTCAACTAAAACTACTTCATCAACTATTTCAAAAGGAATTTCATTATAAGTTTGTTCTAACGTAAGTGCTGCATTGTATGCAGGAAGCACTACTATCACCTTTTTATTACGAATCATACTATTTCTTTATTTTTAGTAATGCAAATTTAACAATTGAAATGGGAAATAAAACAATATTCTATCTTAGTAATAGTTTTATTTAAAATCAATATCTTTCATCGCTAATATTAAAGGACGAATTTTATTCATGTCATTAACATCTTTCAAATATATCTCTATAGTTTTTTTATTAATTTCATTAAATATAGATTGTAATTCTCAAATTGTATTTGATGGATCTACGATTATAAGTAATTCAACTATTAATAATGATACTCTATTCTTATCATCGAAACTAAATAACTTCGAATCTAGAAACAACACTTATGCATTAGTAAAAGGTGAAAGTGGCGAATACAAACTTAAAGTAATTGATTCTAAAAACTTATTTGATTTTAAAGTAGATGAAAATTTGTTAGATAGTACTTATAGCAATAGAATAAATAATTACTACTACAATATTTATAAAGAAGAGACAACTAAGGATATTATTTATACTGAAAAAGGTACTACTACCTCTTCTGTTTCTATTATTGACACTGCTTTTTTCATGCCTCAGCTAAACAGAACCAGACGTGTTTGGATATATTTACCAGAAGGATATTCAATGTCTAAAGAAAAATATCCTGTTATATACATGCACGACGGTCAGAATTTGTTTGATAATTCTACTTCTTTTGCTGGCGAATGGAAAGTTGATGAAACTGCCGATAGCCTAATAAAAAGTGGTAGCAAAAAAGCAATTATAGTTGGCATTGACAATGGTGGTAAAAATAGGATAAATGAGTACACCCCATTTCCTAATAAAGAATACGGTGGTGGAGAAGGAAGTAAATACATCAATTTTATTGCAAAAACTCTAAAACCATTTATCGATAATAATTACAGGACTCTTAAAGATAGAGATAACACTTCTATTATGGGAAGCTCCTTAGGAGGATTGATTTCATTTTATGGAATAATGAAGTACAAAAGTATTTTTTCTAAAGCCGTAATTATGTCTCCCTCTTTTTGGTTTTCAGATAAAATATATTTTATTCCAGGTTATCAAATTCGCAACGAAATAGAGATATTGTTTGTTGCAGGAGATAACGAAAGTGATACCATGATTCCCAACATCAACAAAATGACAGAAAAGTTATCGAAGATGAAATACCCTAAAGGATCTTACAAATTGAATATTATTGAAAATGGTAAACACAACGAAAACCTCTGGGGTTCACAATTCTCCAATGCCTATAAATGGATTGTTGATTAATTAGTGATTAGTGATTAGTGATTAGTGATTAGTGATTAGTGATTAGTGCAAAATTATAATTTTTGAAACACCATAGACTGTTATATTAGATAATTATCTGGTTCCTGAGCGGAGCCGAAGGACCTTTAAAAATATTAACTATACAACCACTAGTACAATCCTAATTTTTATAAATTCGAGTAACACTAGAAATACCATCAATCTCCTTAACTTTCTTAACTATACCGTTTAGTTGCATTTGATTATGAACTGTGATTGTTATTCTACCTTCAAACAATCCTGCATCACCTGTTATGTTTATGCTACGGATATTTATACTAAAATCAGAAGAAATCATCTTAGTTACTTGGTTAATAATACCAATATTATCTATTCCTTTTATCGATAAAATTGCTTTAAAATCTTCTTCTTTTGAGTCTATCCATTTAGCTTTCATTATTCTATAAGCATACCTAGCTTGTAGAGTCACAGCATTAGGGCAGTTTTCCTTATGCACTTTAATACCTTCGTTTATTGTTATAAAACCAAAGACATTATCCCCAGGAATTGGGCTACAACAAGATGCAAGTTTATAGTCTAGATGCTCTTCATCTATTCCAAAAACCAGCTGATCGTAGTTCTTTTTTTCTTCGCTAGAAACAGTATAAGCAGTTGTTGGTTTTCTTGTAATAGATCTTTTAAAAAAGTTCACAATACCTCCTCCTTGATTATTTACAAACTCTTTTATTTCTTTATTATCTATAGCTCCAACTGCTATCTTATAAAATAAATCTTGACTTGTCTTTAGTTTAAAATGACTGACCAATTTGTTTACAACATCATCATTTAAAGTAACTTTAATATGACGTAATTTTCTATTTAGGATCTCTCTACCTTCGTCAGATATTTTCTTTCTATCCTCGTTAAGCGCTGATTTAATTTTAGACTTTGCCCGTGCAGTTATAACAAAATCTAACCAATCTGGCTTAGGTTTTTGATTTTTTGAAGTAATAATTTCAACTTGATCTCCACTTTTTAATTGGTGATTTAATTGTACAAGTTTACCATTAACTTTTGCTCCCAAACAGTTAGAACCCACTTGTGTATGAACACTAAATGCAAAATCTAAAGTAGTTGCATTTTTTGGTAGAGATTTCAAATCGCCATTAGGCGTAAACACATAAATCTCTTTCGAGAAAAGGTTCAGCTTAAAACTATCTACAAAGTCAATGGCATTTATATCAGGGTTTTCAAGAGTTTCTTTTACTTGATTCAACCAGTGATCCAAAGCACTTTCCTCCGTATCTCCATGCTTATATTTATAATGAGCGGCATAACCTCTTTCGGCTATCTCGTCCATACGTGACGATCGTATCTGTACTTCTACCCACTTTCCTCCTGGCCCCATTACAGTGGTGTGCAAAGCCTCATATCCATTAGTTTTAGGTGACGACAACCAATCTCTTAATCTACTTGGATTTGGTTGAAAATGATCGGTAACTACAGAATAAATTTTCCATGCATTAAACTTCTCTTCTCCTATTTCCGAGTTATAAATAATACGAACAGCAAACCTATCGTAAACTTCTTCGAAACTTACCGATTGATTAATCATTTTCTTTCTGATAGAAAAAATAGACTTTGTTCTACCCTTGATGGTATATTTTAACCCGTGAGAATCAAGAGATTTTTCAATGAAATTTGAAAAATTATTTATGTATTTATCTTGATCTTCTTTTGAAGCCTCTAACTTCTGCACAATTTCATTATAATCATCAGGTTCTGTATATTTCAAACCCAAATCTTCTAATTCTGTTTTTATATTAAACAGCCCCAACCTATGAGCCAAAGGAGCATAAATATAAAGTGTTTCGGAAGATATTTTAAGTTGTTTGTGACGTGGCATAGCATCCATAGTCTGCATATTGTGCAATCTATCGGCCAACTTTATAAGAATAACCCTAACATCGTCTGATAAGGTTAAAAGCATTTTCCTGAAATTCTCTGCTTGTACGGATATATTCTGATCTTGAATAGTAGATATTTTAGTAAGACCATCGATAATTACAGCTACTTTTTTTCCAAACATACGCTCCATATCGTTGAGAGTATATTCGGTATCTTCAACAACATCGTGTAAAAATGCTGCTGCAATTGCTATTGCTCCTAATCCAATTTCGCTAGCAACAATATGTGCTACAGCTATTGGATGATAAATATATGGTTCTCCAGATTTTCTGCGCTGATCTTTATGAGCATCAATAGCCAAGTCCAAAGCCTTGCGAATAAGGACTTTATCATCTTCAGACAACACCTGATATGAAGTTCTTAAAATAGCCTTGTACCTCCTAGAAATTTCTTTCTTCTCCTGCTCTAAATCATATTCTACCATAGAAATAAAAATATAAAAAATCTTAATGCAAAACTGCAATTTATATAGAAATAATCAATGATAACATCTATTTATTATTCTACTAATTTTACTCCCCATAAAGCGTAAAAGCAAAGGATCAAGTAACTACCAACATTTTCATTTAAAATATCGTTTCTTAATTCTAAAAAATTAATTTTGTAGGACTTAAAAATACAAGCCACTTATTTATGGTAACATCAGATCAACTAAAAGATTTAAATACAAGAATAGAAGCTTTACACGCTTATCTCAATATCGAAAAAAAAGAGATTGAAATAAACAACGAAGAAGAAAAAACTCTAGCTCCAGATTTTTGGAATGATCCTAAAAAAGCCGAGATTACAATTAAGGCTCTTAAACAGAAAAAACTATGGGTAGAGTCGTATAATTCACTAACAAATCAACAAGGTGATTTAGAAATTTTAGTTGATTTTGAGAAGGAAGGTGAAGCTAGCAAAGAAGAAGTACAGGAGAGTTTTGATAAATTAAAAATTGACTTAGAAAACCTAGAATTCAAAAATATGCTTTCGGGCGAGGAAGATGCTCTAAGCGCTGTTTTACAGATTACCGCTGGAGCTGGAGGTACTGAGAGTAACGATTGGGCAGAAATGCTAATGCGTATGTACTTGATGTGGGGCGAGAAAAATGGATATAAAATAAAAGAAATCAACTACCAATCGGGAGATGTTACAGGTGTAAAAACCGTTACTTTAGAATTTGAAGGCGACTATGGTTTTGGCTACCTAAAAGGCGAAAATGGTGTTCACCGTTTAGTGAGGATTTCACCATTTGACTCTAATGCAAAGCGTCATACAACTTTTGCATCGGTTTACGTTTATCCCTTAGTTGATGATTCTATTCAGATAGAAATTAATCAATCGGATATAAAATGGGATACCTTCCGTTCTTCGGGAGCAGGTGGACAGGGAGTAAATAAAATTGAAACCGCAGTTCGTCTACACCACAAACCCTCGGGATTAATTATTGAGAATCAAGAATCGCGTTCGCAATTAGAAAACAAAACCAATGCTTTACGCCACCTTAAATCTCAACTTTATGAATTGGAGTTGATGAAGAAGCAAGAAAAACGTACAGAAATAGAATCTGGAAAGAAAAAAATTGAGTGGGGATCGCAAATTAGAAACTACACTATGCATCCTTATAAATTGGTTAAAGATGTGAGATCAAAATACGAAACTGGCGATGTAGATGCTGTAATGAATGGAGGACTGGATGGTTTGATTAAGGCATTTTTGATGAACGAAGGACAGAAGGATAGTGATAATAGCAATGAATTGTATAAAGTTTAAACACCCTCAAAGAGTTGAAAAGAAACAATAATTCTGAAAAATACGAGGTTAGAGATTTTAGCACAAAGAAAATCATGCTATATTTTATAGATTTAATAATTGTCTTATCAATTATTAAATCTATTTTTAGCTAAAACATAAATAATGAAAGGATTAAAATTCACGCAAATATTTATAATCATCTTTGCCGTACTAGTGAAAAATCTAATTTTTCAATACTACGGTTGGGAGTACGATGTATTCTCTGATGGTTTTGATTTTATAAAAATAATTTCTCATATTGGAGCAGTAATTGTAATAATATTTGGAGTTTCGTTTGTAGTTGGACTTCTGAAAAAAGACTAAATTATATTTAAAAATAACTCTAAGTACTTAAAACTTTAGGCACTTATTAACTTATACATTATGAAAGTAACAATTTATCACAATCCACGATGTGGAAAAAGTAGAGCAGGATTAAAAGCAGTTGAAGAATCTGGTGTTGAATTTGAATTAATTAAATATCTCGATACCAACCCTAACTCAGTAGAGATTAAAGGTATACTATCTAAACTTGGGTTGAAACCTATAGAATTAGTGAGGGTAAAAGAAGATACTTGGAAAGAAAACTACAAAGGTAAGAATCTTTCTGATCATGAAATCATACAAGCTATGGCTGAAAATTCTAAACTTATTGAAAGACCAATAGTTGTGAAAGGTGAAAAAGCTGTACTTGGTAGACCTACAGAAAATATTGTTGAATTTTTGAAATAATTGATGAAATTTAATCTAATTATTTTCTCCATTGCTATCATTACTTTAATTGGATGTAACAATAATCCTAAAGTTGTGAATATTGAAATTGACAATTACTCTTTGTTAGATTCTGTATTTGCTGTACGTCAGAGTAGTGATAGTTCTAGCATACCTCCCATTATTGTAAACAATATTTCTCCCAGCATTAAAGATTTAACCATAGCCGATAGAAAGGATATTTTTGTAAAAATGCTATTGGCAAATATTCTAATAAACAATAGTCACATTTTACTAGTTAGAGATTCTATTATTGATATTTCAAAAAGGATAGATAACAATAAAGTAGTTTACAAAGCAGAGTTGGAATGGCTAAATGACATCTACAAAACCTATAGATGCACCCCTTACGAAATTGATACCCTACTGAAAAATGTAGATGTTATTCCTCCATCAATGGCCATTGCCCAAACTATTGTTGAAAGTGGATGGGGAACATCTCGTTTTGCAACAGAAGGCAATTCGCTATTTGGCGAACACTTTTCAAATGGAGCATCAGGAGAATATGTTTCTGCTAATGGCTCGAACATTAAACTAAAAGCCTTCACTACAATTTATCAGGCTGTAAAAAGTTATTCACAAAACATTAATAGACATAGAGCTTACCGTGAATTCAGAGATAAACGCTTTGATCTGAAAAATAATAAACTTGAGATCAACTCTCTTGCTTTGGTAGAAACTCTAGGCAGATATTCTGAACTAGGTGATGAATACATTACTTACCTCAAAAATATAATTAATAAAAACTCACTTCAAAAATATGACAATGTCAACCTTAATGAAGTAGACACTAGATATTTTGTAAATATTAAGAATTAAAAGTCACCATACATTACATTTTTTTATCTTAGTAAATATTGCTAAAAAAATAAAATAATGAATTACAAAACTTACACTCTTAAAGTTAGAGACGGATTAAATATTCATTTACATAAATGGAGTCCTGAACAACCTACAAAATTACTTTTCTTAATTCACGGATCTGTAGAACACGCAAAGCGCTACGATGAATTTGCTAGAAAACTAAACGAGCAAGGATATTTAGTAATTGCTCCCGACCATAGAGGACACGGACTTACTGCCAAAGAAAGCGGAGTATTTTCTCACTTTGGAAACAAAGATGGGTTCCTTACTGCAATTGAAGATTTAGAAGAAATACTAGATCACATTATTGAAACATACCCCAATCTTCCTAGATCTATTTTCGGACATAGCCTAGGCTCTTTCATGACTCGAAAACTGATTTCAATTAGAGGTAATGACTTTCAAAAAGCTATTATATCAGCAACCACTTGGGGAAACACCCTGGAGCTAAAAGGAGGTATTGTTCTATCTAATATCTGGGCGATGATTGCTGGAAGGTATGTTCCAAATCAGAAATACAACGATTTCCTTTGGGGGATGCTTAATGCCAAAGTCAAAGGACATAAAGGAACTCTTGATTTTATAAACAGAGATGAAAAAGAAGTTGAAAAATATATTGCCGATCCTCTAAATGGTAATACTATGACTATAGAATTTGGAATTCAAATGTCGGTAGCTATTCTGCTCGTTAGAGAAGATAAGGTATTTGAAGACACTCCAAACAATCTAAAAATTATGTTAGCATCTGGTACTGGAGACCCTTTAGCTAACAAAGGTAAGGACATAAAATTGATTGCTGAAAAATATAAAAATTATGGTGTTGCAGATGTTACAGTTAAACTTTACAAAGATGCTAGACACGAAATAATAAACGAAATCAACAAGGAAGAAGTTATTACTGATATGATAACTTGGTTGGATAATTAATCTATTTTTTCGTTTTAAATTACTACTGCCCGACAAGAAAAATGTGACACAATTATTTCACTAATAATTAAACATTTTGGAGTTTACTAGAGTATTGCTTTTACTAATAATCTGCAACTATCACTATAGGTAAAACAAAAATTTGGTGACACAAAATCTAATTTTACATTTCAGAATCTATTGACTTAGTTTTGACAGTACAGCTGTGAATTTAATATCTATAAAACTTAAATTATATCAAACATTTAAGCCATATTCCAAAAATAATTTAGTATAACTTTGTATATTTGCTCTGTTTTTTAAAAATAAGTGTACAATTAACACTTTGTTTATGGATTAAATGTACACAAGCTAAATATTAAGACTATGAGTAAGAAAGTTATTTTAATGATATTAGATGGTTGGGGAATTGCTGACGTAAAGGAATCATCCGCTATTTGTAAAGCTAATACAGGTTTTATAGACTCTTTGTACAAAAAATATCCTAATTCACAGTTGGGTACTTCTGGTATGCAAGTTGGATTACCTGAGGGTCAGATGGGAAATTCGGAAGTAGGACACATGAATCTTGGAGCTGGTAGAATTGTTTATCAGGATCTTGTAAAAATTAATTTAGCAGTAAAAGACAAAAGTATCAATAACGAGAAAGTTCTTGTAGAGGCTTTTGAGTACGCTAAGAGAAACAACAAAAAAGTACATTTCACAGGGTTACTTTCTAATGGTGGAGTTCACTCTCACATAGATCACCTTAAAGGGTTAATCTCTGCAACACAAGACGCAGGGTTGAAAGATGTGTTTGTACACGGTTTTATGGATGGACGTGATGTTGATCCAAAATCGGGTAAAGGTTTTGTAGAAGAGTTAGAAAACTTCATGGAAGGTACAACTGCTCAGTTAGCTACTCTTATCGGTCGTTTTTATGCAATGGATAGGGATAAGCGTTGGGAGAGAGTTAAAGAAGCTTACGACGTAATGGTTAACGGTACTGGAGATAAATTTTCTAATGGAGTAGAAGCTATGACGGCTTCTTACGCTAACGAAAAATTTGATGAATTTGTTAGACCAACCGTGCTTACTGATGCTAATGGTGATGCTAGAGGGAAAATAGAAGAAGGAGATGTAGTTTTCATGTTTAACTACCGTACAGATAGAGGTAGAGAGATTTCGGAAGTTCTTTGTCAAAAAGATTTTCCTGATTTTGATATGAAAGCTTTGGATTTATATTTTGTTACAATGACTAATTACGATGAGTCATTTAAGAATGTTCACGTACTTTACGACAAAGAAAATGTAAAAGAAACTTTAGGGGAAATAGTATCAGGACTTGGTAAAAAGCAAATTCGTATTGCCGAAACTGAGAAGTATGCTCACGTTACATTTTTCTTCAATGGAGGTAGAGAGTTACCATTCGAGAACGAAAAAAGAATATTGGTTAGTTCACCAAAAGTAGCTACTTACGATTTAAAACCAGAGATGAGTGCTGCAGAAGTAGCAGATAAATTGTTGCCAGAATTGGATAAACAAGAAGCAGAACTAGTAGTTCTAAACTTTGCAAACTCTGATATGGTTGGACATACAGGAATTTTTAGTGCGGCGATGAAAGCAGTAGAAGCTGTAGATAAGCAAGTAGAGAGAGTAATTGAAACTGCTCTTAAAAATGATTACACAACATTAATTCTTGCCGATCACGGTAATTCTGATTTTATGGTTAATGCTGATGGTTCGCCAAATACAGCTCACACTACAAATCCAGTACCTTTTATAGTTGTAAGTAATGATTTTAAAGGAGAAGTTAAAAATGGTATTCTGGCAGATGTAGCTCCTACAATTCTTGAATTGATGGGGATCACAAAACCAGAATTAATGGAAAGAGAATCGTTGATTGTTAA
>JADGDT010000075.1 GCA_016744755.1 Ichthyobacteriaceae bacterium
TATCTCAAAATATAAAAATAAACTTGTAATCGTTGTTATTACATTTTTATTGTCATCGCAAGAAATATTAGCTACAAGAAAACCCCCAGCACCAAGAGGATCTGGCGGGTTTGGAGACGAAGTAGTAGTGGGAGGAGATATAGATGGTTTACTACCACTATTTATAGCAATAACACTGCTGTATGGCATATGGCTAAAATACAGACAAAAGAAAGTTTATATATAAACCCAGTAAAATAACAAAAAGGCATCTTTAATTAGATGTCTTTTTTTGTGTTTTATAATTTATAATAGACAACATTCGGTTATGGTTCGGTTATGGTTCGGTTATGGTTCGGCTCTGGTTTGGCTCTGGTTCGGCTCTGGTTCGGCTCCGCTCACCAACCACGCTCACCAACTACGCTCACCAACCACGCTACCTATGACAACCTTATATTTAACCACTAAGGGCACTAAGTTAGGCACTAAGTTCACTAAGTAAACTCTTTGTGCTCCTTTGAGTTTATTTGTGGTTAAATTGTCATTAACTCATAGAGTAGTAGAGTCGCAAAGTAAATCTTCTTAGCGTCTTTGCGCCTTTGCGCCTTTGCGAGACTCAAATTGTCATCCACTTACCTGCCTCAACGTCTTGCCTCAATCGTCGGAGCGGGCAAGGTGGGTTTGGAAAAAAAGCTTAGGTATCAAAATGATAATTATTCCACTAAATTAGTAATAGAATTATTATTTTTAAAGAAATATAGTAACACAAATGATTTTTTAGGTACTTTTGATTTATCAAAACAAATAAAGTGAAAAACTACAAAGCACTACATATTTTCATTATTACACTATTCACTGTAAATAGTGTCTTTGCACAGCTCAACCCTTATATTATTAATTTTTCTAAAGAAACGCACAAGGGAGATAGTCAAAGTTGGTCGGTTTCATCAAACTCAGAGAAAGAAGTTTATTTTGCAAACAACAAAGGAGTATTAAGGTATAATGGTTATGAATGGAAAGTAGAAATGCTACCTAAAAGTCAAGAAATATTTGTTGTAGAAGTGTTTGACGATGAGTCAAAAATATTCATTGGTTCATTCGAGGAATTTGGATATTTTCAGAAAAATAATAAAGGTTATTTTAAATATGTATCTCTATCAGACAGTATAGATTTTATTAACGTTAGAAACACAGCTGTTTGGAACATTGTTCAAGACACAAATGGAGATGTTATATTTCAATCATTTCCTAGGCTATATAGATTCAGCAATAATACAGTTACAACAAACGACTCTATTAAAGGCCTGTCAAATATAAAAAGAGTAGGAGATAGGATATTTGTTCAATCTCGTAAAACAGGAATTTACGAATTATACAATAATAAATTCAAAAAAATAAATATTAAAGGATACGATCTAAAAGGTGAAACTTATAGAGATATAGTTGCATTCAAGAATAACTCATATATTTTAGGGTATTCTTCGTTAGGTTTATTGCATCTAAAAGACGGTGTTATTACTGTATGGAATAACTCTGTAAATAAGATTATTAAAAATAAAAAGATAAATTCTTTAATATGGGATGGTAGTTATTTATATGTAGGAACTGTTTTAGGAGGGTTATATATTATTGATAATGATGGAAATATTGTTGATGTTATTAATACTCAATCAAATCTAAATAGTAATAATATACACGATATTAGTTTAGATAACAAAGGTAATGTTTGGCTAGCTATGGATAGTAATATTTCTTACTTAGATACAAAATATCCTCTGCATCTTGTTACCGATGAAATATCAAAAACGGGAATAACACAAGATATAACTATTTTTGAAGGACAAACATATCTAGCTACTAATCAAGGTTTATTTATTGCATCTGATAATAGAAATATCAAAAATTTTAAATTGATAAAAGGGTTAGAAGGTCAGACATGGAGCTTGAATATTGTTGATGGACAATTGTTCTGCGGGCACAGCAAAGGATTGTTTGAAATAATTAATAAGAAACCAGTTTTTATCACTCAAGCTAGTGGTGCATTTAATACTTCATATGTTAAAATTAATAATAAAAATTCGCTAATAATTAATAGCAATAGAAACATTTTACTTTTCGAAAAAGAGGCTAATAATAAATGGAAATATTCTAGACCTCTTAAGGGTATAAGTGGTTTGTCTCATCAAATGGAGGTAGATGTAAATAATAATATATGGATAAGTCATTACAGAAAAGGAACTATTTATAAGCTTAATGTTGATGAAAAAGGAAATAGAGTTATAAGGAATTTAATGGGAGTTAATGATGGACTACCCAAACGTACAGGTTTAAGTGTGTGTAAATTTGATAATAGAATTGTATTTCCAACCGATAAGGGTTTTTATACTTACGATGATTTAAGGGATACAATAGTTGCATATGATAAACTTAATAATGAATTAGGAGAACTGAATAATGCAACTCATATTATTGATAATGATGTAGATAAGTGGGTGGTAAAATTACCAGAAATAGCCTTATTCAAGTTAGAAAAAGAAAAATTATCTAAGTTTATTTCATTCAGATTCAATAACTCTAGAAGTATAGGTTTAAACGATGATAATATTAAAATAAATAAACTTGAAGATGGAAACACTTATATAGGTTTGATTAATGGATTTGCCATTTATCAACCTTTAGGTTTCTTTGAGCAAAACTATAACAATCCAATATTTTTCGATAACATATCTAGTGTTAATGATGGTGATACTGTTGTTTATAGTTTGCCAAAAGTCATTAATAGAATTTCTACACAAATAAATTATGGAAGTGATTTAAATTTTTCATACTCTAGTTTAAGTAATCCAGGTATGGAT
Source organism: Ichthyobacteriaceae bacterium (assembly GCA_016744755.1). Lineage (GTDB taxonomy): Bacteria > Bacteroidota > Bacteroidia > Flavobacteriales > JADGDT01 > JADGDT01. Next base: position 2,835 of record JADGDT010000075.1, read on the forward strand.
ATATGGTATCAATCTAAACTAGAAGGATTAAACACAGATTGGGGTAAAAGTAGAAAGGATGGATTTTATAGCTTTAGAAGTTTAAAGTCGGGAAAGTATATTTTTAAGGTAAGAGCAATAAATAGTATGGGAGTAAAACTTTCTGAAATTTCATATGTTTTTAAAATAAGTAAACCTTGGTATTTAATGTGGTATACATTTTTCACTCTTATTTCATTACTGATTATTGCAATATATTCTATCAGAAAGTATTTGAAAAGAAATAAAGATGATAGAAAAATATTACTTAATAAAACAACAAAAGCACTTTCTGAAAAAAATAGAATTGAGAAGCAATTTAACTCTATGAAAGCAGAGAATACTGATCAGTCACGTGAGCTCGCAAAGTATTCTATGGAGTTAATGAGGAATAATGAAACCTTGCAAGAATTAAAAAAAGAACTTTCTAAAATTGGCGATTCTAACAGAAAAGACAGAGGTGTACTTAAAGCAATATCTAAAGTAGATAAAAATCTAGATCAGCAAGAAGATCCTCAAACAATTTTCAACTATCATTTCGATCAGTCTAATATAGAATTATCTAATGCTCTAAAACTAGAATTTCCAAACCTATCACCTGGAGATCTAAGATTATCAGCATATTTAAGACATAATATGTCCAGTAAAGAAATTGCAGAAATACTTCATGTATCAGTTAGAAGTATAGAAGTGAAAAGATATAGACTTAGAAAAAAACTAGGACTAGATACTAGCGATAATTTATCTGAGTTTATTATTCAGTATAAAGTATAACACTAATACTTATACATTTTCTTAACTTCTTAATGGTAAAAAAGTCTAACATTAAGGAATTAAGGTTCATTAAGATTTATACATTTTCTTAACTTCTTAATGGTAAAAAAATCTAACATCAATCCTTTTACTTAACTTCTTAATGGTGAAAAAATCTAACATTAAGGAATTAAGGCTCATTAAGATTTATACATTTTCTTAACTTCTTAATGGTAAAAAAATCTAACATTAAGGAATTAAGGTTCATTAAGATTTATACATTTTCTTAACTTCTTAATGGTAAAAAAATCTAACATCAATCCTTTTACTTAACTTCTTAATGGTAAAAAAATCTAACATTAATCCTTTTACTTAACTTCTTAATGGTAAAAAAGTCTAACATCTATTTTTCATAACATTACGTAAACAATAGAGTATAATTCAGTATATGTGCATGCAATGTATTGGTATTTTTGTTTTTTTTAATAGTGATGAAAGTTTTGTAAAGAAACAAATGTAATTACGTACTACATATTACATAAGTTTGTGTAGAATTATTTTGATTTAGATGTATCATGAAGTATTTAATACACCATGATTAATTATAATTAATAGTATAAAATTAAAAATTATGAAAAGAATAATCTTAGGTGCTTTAGTACTTGTAATAGCATTGATTACTCCAAACATTTCATTTGGAAAAATTAAACTTACTGCTTTGTTTACTGACAATATGATATTACAACAACAAACAAAAAACACTATTTGGGGTTGGAGTAATCCAGGTAATAAGGTTACAGTAAAAGCTAGTTGGGGAGCTAGAAGTACAGCTAAGGCCGATGAAAATGGTAAATGGCAATTACTACTAGATACACCTGCTTATGGAACAGGTTTCACTATCAGTATAAGCGATAAAGACGAAACTGTAGAAATAAAAAATGTGGCTATTGGCGAAGTGTGGTTGGCCGCAGGACAATCCAATATGGGATTTGCAGTAGGTAGTTGCTTTGGAGCAGAAGAAGAGGCTAAAGTTGCTGATATGCCAGATTTCAGAATTTTTAGATCGTCAAGAGAACACTGGCACGAACCACTTGAGCAACCTAGAGATTTATTGGCTAAATGGAAAGTATGTACTCCAGAAGTTGCGGCAAGAACATCGGCAGTTACTTATTATTTCGGAAAAAAACTTCATCAAGAACTTGGAATTCCAGTAGGTGTTATACAACAAGCCTATGCGGGTACACCTATAGAGGGTTGGATGCCAGAAGATATTCAAGTAGGTGATAAAAGGTTTGATGCTCTAACGGTAGAGATAGCTAAGAAGCCACTTAAAATATCAAAAGAAGATGCCTTGGCTAAATGGGAAAAGCAATCAGAGATTTATCAAAAGAAAATTGCTAATGGCGAAACAATGAAAAATAAGACTAGAGAACTTAAACCTCCAACAATAGTGAAACCTGCTATTATGGGTCATCAAATTCCTAGCCATATATTTAATGCAATGATAAATCCAATAAGACCATACGGTATAAAAGGAGCTATTTGGTATCAAGGAGAAAGAAATTCAAAAGATGCAGCTCAGGCAGCTCATTACCGTTATCAAATAGCGCTATTGATTAACTATTACCGTACATCTTGGAACGAAATGTCGGGAGGTAATGTTTCTAAAGATTTCCCTTTCCAAATAACACAACTACCTAGTTGGCATCAACCACAATCAAAACCTGTAGAAGGTGTTGAAGCTACGTGGTCAGTTAACAGAGAAATGATGAGATTAGCTGTTCAAGATGTTGAGAATACATCTATGGTTGTTACTATTGATACGGGAGATTCAATTGCACTTCATCCAAAAAATAAGAAACCTATAGGTATTAGACATGCATATCAAGCTCTTAAAAATACTTATGGAAAAGATTTTGTAGCTGACGGGCCTAGCTATAAAGAATCTAAAATTCAAGGTAATAAAGTTGTTATAAGATTCGATAAAGAATCTGTAGGTAGTGGATTAATACCTGCCAAAGCAGAACCATTAAATACGTTTGCAATTGCAGGAGCAGACCAAAAATGGCACTGGGCTAAAGCAGAGATTAAAGGTAATGCTATAGTATTATCGTCTAAAGAAGTTTCTAAACCTGTAGCTGTAAGATATGCTTGGGGAATGAATCCATCGCAAAGAAACCTGTTGTATAATAAAGAAGGGTTACCTGCATCTCCATTCCGTACCGATGATTGGTCTTTATACGACCCTAATAAAGAAGTTAGGGTTACTAAACCAACAAAAGAGAAAAAAGCAAAAGGGAAAAAGAAAGAAGCAAAAGATTGGGATAGACCAGTTATGACTCAATAGAAAATACAAATACATATTTATTAAACTCCTTGAAAATATTTTTGAGGAGTTTTTTTTGGTTCATAAAGATTAGTGGTTCTACTGTTATTTTAATGGTTCTATCCTCATTTGTGTGGATTTTATAATTTAGAATATTCGTCATGTTGAGCGTGGTTGGTGAGCGTAGTCGAATCATAATTTCCTTTGTTGCCTGCCCTGAGCGAAGCCGAATGGGGAACAAAAGGAAATGATATTGCACCAAAAATCCACACAAATGAAGGGAGAACCATTGTAATCGAGTGTATATTGTACGTAACAACTAATAAATCAACAAGAATCATTGTTAATTTTTGTATGCAGTAGGTACTTATATATTGAACTTGTAAAAGTGTTGCCAATTATATAAAATAGTATTAAAAATTGTTTAACATCACGTATATCTTTGTTTATAAGTGTTTATACCTTCTTTATGGTGCAGGTGTGCAATTAATGTATTGGTAGATAATATAATTTATTGTGTAGATGCAAGTTTTGTAATTCAAATAATTTCGGCAAATATATACTGATGCTTAGATTTGATAAATCAAAATCAGATAATCGAATTTTGTTGTCAATAATACACCAAACATATTCATTTATTTAAAGAAATATAAATCATTATGAAAGTAAGAATACTAATTTTATCATTATTGCTATCATCTACAATATTTGCCCAACAAAACAATAGGCCAAATATTCTGTTGATTACTGCTGACGATATGGGATATCACTCTTTGGGTGTAACTGGTTCAAAGGTGCCAGAGATTTCTCCAAACATAGACAGGCTGTCAAATGAAGGAATTAGATTCGACCATGCATTTGTAAACACATCAGTTTGCGAACCTTCAAGAGGAGTCATGGGTACAGGACTTTATCCTAATAATAGCGGTATTACAGGATTCTTTCCAACGGAAAAAGAAATACCTACTCTTGCCGAAGAACTTAAAACAAACGGATATCAAGTAGGAATACTTGGTAAAGTAAAACACTCTACACCAAAAGATGTAGCTTCTTATGTTTGGGATTACAACAAAGATGCCGATGAACTAGGAAGTGGTAGAGGTCCAAAATTGTACAAAGCAAGTTTAATAGAATTTATAAAAGATTCTGAGAAAAATAATAAGCCATTTTTTATGATGGCAAACTCTCATGATCCTCACCATCCATTTTTCGAAGATTCACCTACATACGAAAGAAAGGGAAGACAAAGACCTTCGAGAATTTATACTGTAGAAGATGTAGATTTGCCAGGTTTTTTACCAGGGCTACCTGAAGTAAAATTAGAATTATCGCAATATTTTAGTTCAGTAAAAAGATTAGACGATACTGTAGGAGCTTTACTAGAAGCTTTAGAAGAGACAGGGCAAGCAGATAACACCATTGTCGTTTTCTTATCAGATCACGGTATGCCATTTGCTTTCGCAAAATCAAATGTTTATTTAGCATCTACTCACACACCATTAATAATTAAGTGGGGTAATGAAATTAAAAAAACTAAAGTAGATAAAAAACACTTTGTTTCTACTATTGATTTAATGCCTACACTTTTGGAATTAACCGAAACACATGTTCCAGAAAAATTAGATGGACGTAGTTTTGCTTCAATTCTAAAAGGTAAAAAACAAAAAGATAGAGATGTTGTATTTACTCACTACAACGAAAACTCAGGAGCAAAATCATTTCCAATGCGAGCTATTCAAAAAGAAAATATGTTGTACATATTTAACCCTTGGGCAGTTGGAGGAAAAGAGTATAAAATGGCAACTGTTTCTAAAAAGAATAAATCATTTAATGCCATGAGGGTTTCAACTGATCCTGAAGTGAAAGCTAGAGCAGATTACTTTTTGTACAGAACAGTTGAAGAAATGTACGATCTTGATAAAGACCCAAACGCTTTAAATAATCTTATAGCTGACAAAAACCATTCTAAAGATTTAAAAGAGTTAAGTACCCTAATGACCAAATATCTTACTGATTACAAAGATTTAGATATTCTTGATTTATTCAACCACAGAACAGACGAAGAATACCTTGTAAGAGGAACAGATGCAATACAAAAAGAAGTAAATAGACTAAAAAAGGAAAGAAGAAAAGCTAGCGGAGGAAAAAATAATAAAAAGAAAAAGAAGAATAAAAATAAAACAACATCATAAACTATTAACAATAAATAAATTAATATGTACAAAATTTACTTAGGATTAATTTCATTATTGCTAGCAACGATATTTATATCGTGCGATAAGGAAGAAAGTTATGGAACTTATGTTGGAGTTCCCAGCGATTTAAGATATTCGGAGATGGTTGAAGGCTCTTATATAGTAGGAGAGGGATATGTAAGCCAAGCTCCTACATTATTTACGAATGGAGAAATATCCTACGAAATTGTTAATATTACATCTACAACTGATTTGCCATTAGAAACGATGATGGAATCAATTAATATTATAGAGAATGAAGGTATAATAAGAATTTTACCTTACTCTAATTTACTAGAAGGAACATATAATTTAGATATTAAAGTTACAAACCCATCAGGAAGCACAACTTTTGATGGAGTATATAGCTTTAGTGCAATAACAGGACAACCCAATCACTTATCTTACTCTCCATCTATTATTTCGGTATTTAGCAATGAATTAGGAGAGGTTTCTAAAAAACCACAAGTTACAGGAGGTGGCCCTTATAATTATATTCTTAAAACAGAAACTGAAAACTTTGCAATTGATGCTGAAACAGGTATTATATCTTACACAACTGATTTGTTGCTTGGTTCTCAAGATAAGGTTGTAAAAGAATTATTTGTTGAGGTTAGCAATTCGGTTGGTGATTTTACATCTTTAACACCTTATTATGTTGAGGTTATCGGGTCTAGCTTGGGTAAATTATCTTACATAATGGAATTTACAGAGCCTAGTAGTGTTAGTTATGGTGTTGTAAACTGTGATATTGTAAATTATTACGGAGAAATTACAACCACTATAAATGAAGAGCCATATACAACTACTTTAAATACTGAAATAAACGGCCCCAAATGGAATGGTAATGAAAAAACAATTCCTTATAATAATGTGTTTTTTAACGATTTGTTCAGAATTAAATACGATGTAACAGGAGGAGGAAAAGTTGTTGAATCACCAACACTTGGTATGTCTACTACCAATACATCTACCGAGGCAATTTCTTTAGTAAGTCTTCCAGTAGTAGATTTAACTTCACTTACAGAGGCATATATAAATATTGAAGGTTTTAAAAGGTATATAGATGAGGATTCAAATCAACAATTAGAATTGATGATAACGAAAGAAGAAGACTTTAATACAGAAGACAATTTTGATAGTAATTGGACTATGCTTGATCCTAATATTGCACCTCTATTATTACAAATTTCAGGAACAACAGCCAAAGAGTCTGAGATAAAAAATAGTGGTTCTAGTACTACAATTATACCATCAGAGTTCTTAGGATTAAGGGTTAAAATTGCGTTAAAAGGAGTCTATCTTAAACCCACAAAAGAAGGTGGTTCAAATTTAGGAAGAGAATATCATATATCTAAATTGGAAGTTAGAACTAAGAGTTAAAAATTTGATGGATTATATACTTATAAAAAATTAATTATGAAATACATATACAAAAGCAATTTACTATTAATTCTCTTTATGTTGGCTTTTTCTTTGGGCTCGAATACAGCCTCAGCACAGGAAAAAAAGATAAATATTAAAGGTGTAGTAACAGATAAAGATACTGGCGATCTTATGCCAGGAGCATCAATAGTAGAAAAAGGGACTGTAAACGGTGCTATTACCGATATAGATGGTAAGTTTGAAATTAAAGTAAAGAAAGGCTCTGTTTTAAAAGTTGACTTTATGGGTTATAAAACACGAGGTATAACTATTCATAACAAAAAAGATTTGGTTATTGAATTATCTCCTGATGCCTCAATTCTAGATGATGTTGTAATTATAGCCTACGGAGAAGTTAAATCAAAAGATGTAACAGGCTCTGTAAAATCTGCAAAGATTAAAAATATAGACCATACAGCTGCAACATCGGTAGATCAAATGTTACAAGGTCGTATGGCAGGTGTAAATATTAAATCAGCCGAAGGTAGTCCTGGGCAAGTAATGGATATTCAAATACGTGGATCAAATACAATTACAGGACAATCAACACCGCTATATATTGTTGATGGATTTCCGGTTGACGATCCCGAATATACAGCATCAATAGATCCAAATGATATAGAAAGAATTGATGTACTTAAAGATGCCTCTTCAACAGCTATTTATGGTTCTCGTGGAGCAAATGGGGTAGTTATTATTACTACTAAACAAGGTAAGAAAGGTAAAGTTGCAGTAACATTTAATTCTAAATTTGGAGTTGCCGAAATACCACAAAATGTAAGACTCCCAGTTTTATCTACCTACGAATATGTTAGACTTCAGAACGAACAAGGCCATCAAGACCAATGGGGCGATGAAAAATATTACAAAAATGTTCCTTCCAAAAATTGGCAAGACCAAGTATTTCAGCCAGGTATATTTCAGAATTACAATGCTACAATATCTGGAGGTACAGATCAAACAAAGGTATATATGTCTGTAGGATATGTAGATCAAGAAGGAACAATGATTGAAACAGGATTTAGTAGATTCAATGCACGTTTCAAGATAGATCAAAAATTTAAAGAAAAAATTAAAGTAGGTGCTAACGTTTCATATTCTAATACTAAATATATAGGATTAAAAGTATCTTCTTCGTCAGTTAGTACCATCAGAAGTGCTATAATGTACCGTCCTCTTAAGCCTATAAAAGGTATAGCTGATGATCCTGTTGATGAAGATGAAGCTGTTGATGCAGGTTTTTTTAACCCTGTTAGTACTTTGGAAAACACAAAAAGAGAAGAGCCAAATGATGTTATTCAGATTAATACATATATAGAGTACAAGCCATTGAAGAATTTAAAATTCAGATCTACTTTCGGTTATGGAATGAGTAAGAAGAATATTAAAACATTTTATAACGATGGTACAAACCAAGCTAGAAATTCTCAAGGTATTAGTGGCTTCATTAATACTTATGATAGTAGATCTATGTTAAATGAAAATACTGTAACTTATAATTGGAAAAGAAATAGCCATAAAGTAAATGTTATTGGAGGTCTTACTTTTCAGAAAAATTCCATGTATGCTACATACTTAGGAAATACAAATTTTGCATTTGACGATTGGGGTTGGAATAGTATGGGGTTAGGAGTTTTACCATATTTACCAACATCAAGTTTAAATGAGAGATCCATGACTTCTAGTTTTGCAAGAGTTAGTTATTCTTACAAAGATAAATATTTGGTTGATGCCTCAGTTAGAGCAGATGGTACATCGTTATTTCCTTCTCAAGGACGTTGGGGAGTTTTTCCTTCTTTAGCTTTGGCTTGGCGAGCAATTGAAGAAGATTTTGTAAAAGATTGGGATGTATTTTCAAACCTTAAATTTAAAGGAGGTGTAGGTAGTACCGGTAACAATAGAGTAGGAAACTGGGATTCGTTTGTAACATATAGCATAGGAGAAGGTGGTTATTTTGATAGAAACTTTTATCAAGGAGTTAATCAACAGAAACTTTCAAATACAGATTTAACATGGGAAACTACTAATCAAGCAAATATAGGAACAGAGTTTGCCTTTTTCAGAAGTAGATTGAGTTTTGAGGTAGAGGCATACTATAAAAGTACAGCTAACTTATTGTTAGATGCATTGGTGCCACATTCTGCTGGTCATCGCTCTGTAAAACAGAATTCAGGTAGTATTACAAACAGAGGTTTAGAAATTAACGTAAATAGTGTTAATATTGAAACTAATGATTTTAGATGGACTACTAATTTTAATATATCATTCAACAAGAATAGAGTTGAAAGCTTAACTGAGGGAGAAAGTATTAGAAATTATAATCCGGGTGTAAATGATCAGTTAAAAGATGAAAAAACTTATGCACTTATTGTAGGAGAATCTGTAGGATTGATGTATGGTTATACTTATGTTGGCAATTATCAAGTAGATGATTTTAATGTTGATCCAAATACAGGAGATTTAGTAGCTAAAGATGGAGTGCCTACTGTAGAAACAAGTGTAAGTGTAAAAGCTGCTCCAGGAATGCCTAGATATAAAGATAAAAATGGCGATGGTATTATCAACGAGTCTGATAGAGGTATAGTAGGATCGGCACAACCAATATCATTTGGAGGTCTCTCTAACACTTTTCAATATAAAAATTTCGATTTAAATATATTATTAACATTTTCATACGGTAACGATATATACAACGGAAATAAAGCCTCATTCGGAAGACCTTTAGGCTTGCCAAATAGAAATTATTTAGCAGATGTAGCTAATAGATGGACTGCTGAAAATCCAGTTGAATATGGTATGTGGAGAGCACCAAATTATGCTGAAGATCATAACTACATAACTACTTATAAAGGAAAGATGATGAGTGATTATTGGATAGAAGACGGTTCATATCTACGTATTTCAAATATTGCCCTTGGATACTCCCTTCCTAAAAAGATAATTAAGAAAGCAGGTTTAAAGAATTTGAAGTTCACAGTTATTGTTGATAACCTTTATGTGTTTACTAATTATTCTGGTTACGATCCTGAGGTTTCTGTTAAAAGAGAAGCTATGAATGCAGGTGCTGATTACTCGGCATATCCAAGACCTAGAACATTCACTTTTTCAATGAATCTTGGTTTCTAATTAAATGAAGATAATTTTTAATTAGGGGGGATTAAGCATCTCATGTAAAATATAATTATCATCTAGATACATTCATGTAACCTAGATAAATATAAAAATATTAAGTATGAAAAATTTATTAAATAAAAATATATTGATAGTAGCTACAGTAGTACTAAGCTTGCTATCGTCGTGTACTTTTCTTGATACAAAAATGTCGGATAGATTTGACAGAGAAGACTTTTTCGATAACGAAGTACATACATATTCTTTCCTTGCGGGAGTATATGGTTCTTTACGTCCTATGTATATGACCAACATGTCTATATGGCTAAATACTGGTACAGACGAAATGTTGTACAATCAAAATACTTCTGAAAGAGCAGGTAGTGAAATATCACAATTTTCTTATAGCCCTTTCGATAAAGAAGTAACTTTAGTTTGGGAAAAAACATATTTTTCTATTAATCAAGCAAATGATTTAATTTATAATCTTGAGGCTAGGGATTCAATACCAGGGCTAGATATGGATAATAAAAATAGTATGCTCGGAGAGGGTCTTACAATAAGAGCATTAAATTATTTGAACCTTGTGAGCATGTTTGATAACATTCCAATTAGGTTATTGCCTATGAATGATGTTGCTAATCCTCAAGAAGATTTATTATTATCACAAAGTACACCAGCAGAAGTATATAATCAAATTATATTAGATTTAGAGAATGCTATACCATTATTGCCAGAAACAGCAATAGAGTATGGTAGAATATCTAAATCTGCTGCTCAAGGAATACTTGTTCGTGCTTATATGCGCTTAGCAGGAAATAGATTGCAAGGAGGAAATATAGGTGTCGAAGAATGCTATACACGTGCTGTACTTAATAGTGATCAAATAATTAATGGAGGACAACATAGCTTGCTATCAAGCTATGATAGGGTTTTCTTAAATCAGATTATGACCGTGCCTGATAACAATGAAGTATTGTTTGAAGTAGAATTTACAGTTACTTCCGATAGAGATAATGGATCACAAGTAGGGTTCTACTCTGGTCCTAAAACTTCTGGCGCTGATGCAAATTCTCCTAATACAAATGCATGGGTATATTCTACTACAGCAATTGAAGATGTTTACCTGAAAAATGAAAATGATACACGATACGATTGGAATATTTCTCCTTTTAGGATTTCTTATAATCATGCAAAGAAAAAGTATGAAGCAAAAGAACTAACAAACCATATACAGTTTTACCCAGGAAAATGGAAAAGAGTTAATAGAACTCTTGTTGAAGGGGGAGAAACTATTATTACTTTCCTTGAACCTGGTTTTATAAGTAAGTTTAGAACATCATTTAACTATCCTGTTATTCGTTACTCTGATGTGTTGCTTATGAAAGCAGAAGCTTTGAACGCGATTTCTGGACCTAACGGTGAAGTTATAGCATTAATAGATCAAGTACGTACTAGAGCTGGTATTAGAGGTGTAGAAGAAGAATTAATAGAAGGAGGAAGTGGTATCAGTCAAGATGCAGTTCTTAAGGCTATTCAAGACGAAAGAATGAGAGAACTTTGTTTTGAAGGTATTCGTCGTTTCGATTTAGTAAGATGGGGAATACTCGAAGAAAGTGTACATAATTTAAGTGCAAATATGAAATTACACGAATCTTGGAAAGATGATTTTTCATTTATGACTGATGCTCTTGATAGAGCAGAACACAAACATCAAATTTTTCCAATACCTGATGATGAGCTTGTTGTTAATGCAAACATGGTTCAAAACCCTGAATGGTAATTAAAATTATCTTTGAATAATTATTAAAATATAAAATATGAGAAATCAAATATTTATAGCAATTATATCTCTCTTTACAATTTTATCATCCTGTAATAAGAAAGAAGAGTCAACTACTAATTTACCAAAACCTTCTTCGTTAAATTATAACTATTATCAGGATCAAGTACTACTTAGTCAAGCATGGTTGTCTGGAGAGCCAATAACAAGAAACTCAGAATCAGGTATGTTTAAAATTGATTCTATATTTTTTGTAAGCTCCGTTGAAGGAGTAGAGGTAGATACCGATACTTTAGAAATAAGTATAAACAATATTGGAGTAGTTAGTGTTGTTGAAGAAAATAACTTGCCACTTGGAGCATACCAACTTGGCATATCAGTAGAAAATGATTTAGGTAGATTTTACAACAACGAAGCCCTGATTTTTGATGTTGTTGATTTAGAATCTCCTGAGATTATATTAGAAAACACTCCTGCAAATAATCATTACATGATTGAACTTAATGGAGATGGTACAATTAAAGACGATTTAACTGAGATTCCAGATTTGAAAGTTTTTGTAGAAAGAGCCGATTTGTATGGTATTGATATGACTAGACCTGGCGATAGATATTATTACTCTATTGTTGAAGAAGAAGGTGGTGCACATGGAGTAGTAAACTTTGTACAACCATTGGTATTAGAAGAAAAAGATACCATTAGATTTAATGCTTTAAACGTAGCAGGTGTTGCTGAAGAGAAATTTGTTGTTGTAGAAGCATTTGTTCCTATGCCTACAATAATTGTAGAGTTAGAAGGAGTAACAGAACCTGTTCCTTCTTTAATTGATGAAAATGGTAAAACCATATACTCTACAGTTCAAGGAGTAGTTGTTAAATGGGAAAACATGGCTTTCGAAGATTTAATAATAGCACCATCAGATAAATTTTCGTTAATTAAAATTATTGATGAAACAACAGGAGAAGAGTATGCTTATGTTGAAACTCCAGGTACTTATAATCAAGAAACAATAACTGCTACCATTAACGGTGAAACATTGGCTGGCCCTGCCGTAGAACAAACTATTGCAGTTCAATTTATGTTAGATACTACACCTGTAGAATTAAGAGATATATATTCTTTAGATACTCCATCTCTAACGCCTGGTAAATTGGATGGTGTATTAGAAGCCGACTTTAATGGAATGTATTCGTACTATATAAAAGGTCTTTTAGAAGGAACAGATATTGGTGCAGATGTTTGGATTATGGAAGTAAAGGATGACCAAAAAAGTAATGCAAGTCCAAACCCGTTGCCAATTTTAAGATATTATGCAGAGAAACTAAATAGAGCAAAAGGTAACCAATCGGAGTATGTATTAATATCTCCAGAGGTTAGCATAGTTGATGCAAGAGAAATAAGTATTAATGCAGGTACATATTACGACGAATTCTCTACAATAAATGTAGATGATGCTCAAAAAGTAGAATACAAAATAGTAACAGAAGATCAGTATAATGCTTTTATAGCTATTCCTATAGAAGACGAGGCAGAAAGACAAGCGGCTGCTGCAACTTGGAGTATTCTTAAATCTATAAACGGTAGCGATACTGCTGATTACACTAAGGATCTAAACGGTAAAACTTCAAAGTATTGGGATTCTACTATGCAACTTAAAATTAATGATATCGAAGAGTTACCTGGAGATAATATTAGAATAGCTGTACATATTATTAATAGTAGAGAAACAGTTAGTAATAGAGGTAAAACAGGTTTAGATAAATTTGTAGTTACTGGTAAGTATAAAATTTAAGTTTTTAAAAATCAAAAAGAGAAGAGGTAACTCTATTAACTAAGTTAGTTTTTTCCTCATTTCTAATGAGTTATCCTCTCTTTTGATTTTACTAGAAGTATATAAA
>JADGDT010000076.1 GCA_016744755.1 Ichthyobacteriaceae bacterium
CCTACACACAATAGATTAGGGCTTCTAAAGAGAGCAATTAATAGCGTACTAAACCAAACTTTTAAAGAGTTTGAAATTATTGTTGTTGATGATTGTTCTAGTGATGGTACATGGGAGTGGCTTACAAATATTGATAATAAAAGAATTAAGCCATACAGAAACAGTAGAAACAAAGGACTTTCCTTTAATCGAAACTTTGGAGCTTCTAAAAGCATAAAGCCTTTTGTTGCTTTCTTAGATGATGATGATATTTGGTACAGTAACCATCTATCTGAATTAAAAATGATAATAGCTAAATTCCCTAATGCTGGAATGTATTGCAATTCGTACACTATAAATTATGGTGACAAAAAAGTAGATGCAATATATGATAACAAATTTTTAACTGATACCATTACCGAATTTAGTAAATTCAAATGTTTTAAAAACAAAAATGCTCTTTGTGCACCTTCTTCAATAGCCATTCCTAAAAGTATTTTTGATAAAATTGGTGGGTTTAACTCAAACACTACAGTACTTGAAGACATTGAATTTTACATAAAAATTGGATTGAAATTTAAAATAGTTAAAAATAGAATAATCACGATAGAATATGCACAAAACACAGGTAATCATTTATCTTTAAACCATATTCATAAAAAGATTTTACCTGATTTATCTCTTTTTAAAGAAGAAGAAAAAAAGTATCCTTTCCTAAAAGAATGGCTTGATACTATACGATTTCAAATTGGCATAAAGTTTTTAGAAGCTTCAAACACTAAGTGTATGTTTTACTTTAAAGAAATTAAAAGATCAAATATACCTTTGATAAAAAGGTTATTTTTAAATCTTAATTATAGTTTAATGACAGTGTTTATTAAAATAAACAGAGCTTTAAAATGAAACAAGCCATACTTATAACTGCACATGGAAAATTAGAAAACCTACTTGATATAATTGATTATTTTGACAGTAATTTTAATCTCTATATACATGTAGACAAGCGATGTAGTATTATACCTAAGACAGTTATTAGGATAGAAAAAAATTCTAAAGTGAAATTTTTTTCTCAAAAATACAAAACTAATTGGTCTAGTTTTACATACCTTAAAAGCATATTATTACTTTCTAAAGAAGCACTGAAAGATAAGGATAATTCATATTTTCATTTAATTAGTGGTCAAGATTTTCCGACAAAAGATATACCGTATTTTTTATCTTTTGAAAACAACAATATAGATAGTTATTTGAATAATTTTGAATTACCTAATAAACAATGGCAAGGAAATGGAGGTTTAGACAGAGTTAATCTATTTAATTTCAATGATTACTTAGATGAAAGAAAAAATTACAGATTCTTTTTGATATTAAGAAAACTTCAAAAAATATTAAGAGTAAACAGAGGATTAAATACTAAATTCAAAAAAATATATGGGGGTTCTTCTTGGTGGAGTTTATCTAGACAAGTATTGAGTTATGTAATCGAATTCACACACAAAAATAATCAAATATTAAAACTTTTTAGATTTACATTTTGCCCAGAAGAATTATTTTTCCAAACAGTTATAATGAACTCAAATTATAGTAAATCAATCATAAATAACAATTTAAGATACATTGATTGGAACTCTAGAAATGGGAGTAATCCATCTTTTCTTGATATGGAAGATTTGAAAAAATTGGAAGTAAGTGATTCTTTATTCGCTAGAAAGTTTCATCCAATAATTTCTTCAGAGCTAAAATCTAAATTAATAACTAACGAAAACATCGATTTAAACCAACTTATATCAATAGTAATAATAACTTATAATTCTAGCGAATTTATCCTTGAAACACTTGAAAGTATAAAAAACCAAGATTATAATAATTTAGAATTAATTATTAGTGATGACTGCTCTACCGACAAGACTTTAGATATTGTAGAAAAGTGGACTATCACTAATAAATATAGGTTTAAAAAAATATTGATTTTAAAATCTAAAACAAATAAAGGTACATCTATAAATATTACAAAAGGATGTAAAGAAGCTAAAGGTAAATGGATTAAACCAATGCCTGGAGATGATATATTATTGCCAAATGCAATAAGTGAATATGTTGATTTTGCAGAAGAAAATAATTCTAGAATAGTTTACTCAAGTGTAAAAAAACTGATAGGTAGCAACATTTCTGAACTATCATACCCCATTAATAATATCCTACTAAATAAGAGTAGTAAAGAACAATATAACAATTTAATAAACGGTGCACCATTCTATTCTCCAACAGAGTTCTACTCTAAAATATTTCTAGAAAAGATGAATTACTTCGATACAAAATACAAACTTATCGAAGATTTTCCTTTTCTATTGAAAGCTACAAAATCAGGTGTAAAAATAGATTTTATAAAAAAAGATTTAATGCTGTATAGAGTTTCTATGAATTCAACATCAAATAGCAGTTTGAGGAAATCTAACTTCATAAACAAAATTTACTTTGATGATTTGAATTTAATATATCAAGATTTCTTAGCTCCCAATCTTAATATTTACAATTTTATTGGGATTATTGATCAAAAAATAAAATTGTTGAGGATGAAAAAAACTTTAGAAAACAAGAATACTAAGAAGGATTTTGAGAATACAAGATGGTTGAATTTGTTTAATCCAAAATATTTACTCCTAAAACTAAAACTGATAAAAGAGGCTGAGTGATTATCATAACTTTATCCATTCATCAGGAAGCAAGTCGGAGAAATCAGACACCCCTTTTATCCATTTTTTTGGAGCAATTACCTCCTTACTTTTATTTTCATTAAGCCATGCTCCCCACCAGCTAAAACTACTATTTGCAATAATATTATGCTTGCAATTTTTCATTAATTCAAGATCTAAATATGCATTCTTAGATGAATTTATATCTACAAATATTGCATTTGAAATTTCTAAATTAGAGGAAGCCCATTCTATATCATCAGAAAAAATATAGAAATAAGGTCTTTCTATTTTTTTCTCCATCAACAACACAGCGCTGTTGTAATACTCTATTCCAATAGTACTGTACACATCGTAATTCAAATAATCACCTCTTCTTATATGAATAGATACCGAATTTGTATTTTTAATATTAGTTAATAATTCACTATTCTTACTGTCTAGTCCATGTAATAAGGTAAAGTCCTTTAAAAGTATATTTCTGATCTTTTCGAAATATCTATAACTCTGCCAATATCCATACAATGACCCTTGCTGTATATTCATCAATTCGGATGAGAATTTAAACTCTGTTCTTTCAAAGATTTTTCCTGTTAAACTGATTTTTCTTTCGTATAAAAACTTAGACAACTTAAAAATTAAGTTATCTATAAGACTGAACGATATAGATTGTTTTCTCTCCAATATTATTTTAGGTATATCAAAAACATCTAAAGAAAATTCTCTAAATTGATCGAAATAAAGTTCCCTAGTATTTAAATTTAAATCAGTATTATTTTCTAAAGATATACTTCTTCCGATAGCATACTGAAACATTTGGTTTCCCAATCCCCCAAATATATTTACTCCCACCATACTTCTACGTTTACCAAATTAGTGCTTTATAGTATTGTAACAATCTATTCACCTTGAGCTTAAACCATGAAAACCCAGACTCCTTATTAAAAAAATTATCGTATTTTGTTTTATCTCTAATCATCACAATAGGGATGAAGGGTAAATCCATTCCTTCAGGATATCCATAAGATGTTGATAAACTATGAACCTTATTTTTGAAAAAATACTTATTTAAATGCGATTCATCGTGATAGATTGCAACAATTCCGTTATGCTCATCTTCATTAATGTTTTTATTAAGTTCTTTAACCATTTTATAATACTCACTAGAAGAACCACCATTGAATCCACCCATGTAATAATTGTACTCCCTACCTTTAATCCTCGGAATGTAAGCAGTAGATTTTTTATTACGCTCATAAGTAAACATGGAAGGTCTATTGAAATATAGAGAACCTAAGGGATGAATAACCCCTATCAGACCTTTAAAATTTTTATAAGGTAGTATTTCTTCTGATACATTTTTCAGGAATAACATATTTGAATTGAGGAAGAAAACATAATCATAAGGCATCACTTTATCTTCTATCTCTAAAAACATATCAAAACGATATAATGAATCATTTGGAAATCCTTCTGATTTTTTATATACTACAGTAATATTTTCTGATGATTTAATATTTTTAGAGTCGGTAAAAACAAAATAATGTTTATTGTGTTCTTTAAAAAAAAATTGCTTAGATGATTTATAAAAACCATCCCAGAAAATATCGTACTTACCTGTACAGATATATAAAATTGCAATTTTATATTTCATAGCTAAAACCTAATCATTTTTTATAAATCCACTAGCATCATACTTATGAGATAGAAATGCTAACAATATACCTTCATTTGTAATACTCTTTACAGATGTCCATGCTTTTGGTAAAGAAAGAGCTACTTCTCCTTCTGATATAATACCATTAAACTCTTTAACCCCTCTAATTTTAACTTCAAATTTACCTTTAACGGCATATAAAAACTCTGTTTCAATTTTATGGGCATGATTACCTCTAATAGATCCTCTTGGCATATTATCTACAAAAAATAACCTTTTAGCTTTGAATGACAAACTAGGTATTTCTATTATTTCTCTATAATTTAAAACATATTTACTCATTAATATTCCAGTAAAACAATCAGATACAAGCTCTAAATCATCAATAACTACATTACTTATAATTGTACCTTTTGGTATATTTCTCGTTTTACTTTTTAATTCGCCTTCTATAATTAATAATGTAAAATCAGTAGAGTTTACATTTTTTTTTATTGAAAACAAGTCATTTGTAATGTAATAGTAATTAAAATCAAATGTTAAATTTTCACTTTCTTCAATCACATATAAATCACCCCTATTTTCTGAATACTTATTAAGTGGTATAACAATATTATCTTTCATTAATATATCAATTTTTATTACCTCTAATCTTTAGTTTAATAAATTGGAGTATATCTATATCAATCAATTTTTCTATTTTTTTGTAATTATATATCATAACAAATATAAGCCCAACAGCTTTAATAATTGTAAACATATAACCATCAAATAAGTGAGAAATAGTAAAATATAAAATTACAATTACAGAAAACATTAGCATATACTTGATTGTTTCTAAATCGTACCTAAACTTAGTAAGCTTTCTAATAATTAGAATATTAAGTACAAGACCTAAAATATAAGCTATAGCAAATGCCACACCTATTGCTTCTAATGTTTTTACATATTGCCATGATAACAAAACAAGGGTTACAAAAATTATATTCCAAAAACTTTGAGTAAAAATAAAAATCTTTCCCTTATTTTTAGCTAGAAAGACATAGCCTATAGGAAAACCAATAAGTCTAATAAATACAGACAATAGCATCCATAATAATATTGGTATAGCATTAATAAACTCCTTGGAATACATTATAACAACTATTAAATCTGAGAAAGTAAACATAGATATAATTAAGGGTACACCCAAAAGAAGCACTATCTTAGTTTGTTCTAACACCGCATTATTAACAGCAACATCATCATTATTTACCTTACTTAATCTAGGGAAATATTCTGTTGCCATAGATGTAAATATAATACCCATATAAGTTACTGTAAGCGTTATTGCAACAGAATAATACCCTACATTGTCTATTCCTAGATTTTCGCCTATAGAAGAACGTACATAAAATAATACCCCCTGCGATATAAATGATGTAAATACGGTATAAAGCCCGAGTTTAACCATTGCTAACCCATCAAAAAAACTATCTTTTATAGTAATATTTACTTTACTAATTAATACTCGTTTTGAATAAAAATAATTAATTGCAAATATAATTATCGCTGATAGAACTAATACTGGGATAATTCCTCTTTCTTCTAGATAGAAATATATTATTATTGAAATTACTGTAACTAAAAATGATGAAATTACACTAACCTTGGCATAATCTAATATATTACCAGAGCTTTTTATTATTGAAGAATATGCAACCCCTAAATTTGTAATAACTATTGTTGTTGATAAAACCGAGATTTCCCTCCAGTATTTATCCATACCAAAAGCGAGGATAGATAAATCTTTACTGAAAACTACTGTAACTGCTATACCTATTAATCCTGAAAACCAAACCCATCGTTTTAGTGTAACAACGGTTTTTGCAATACTTACTTGATTTGAAGATCCTATTTTTTCTGATATTTCTCTAACACTACTAACTTCTAATCCTAAACCAAAAATACTCTTTAGCAAATCTATAGTTGCTATAAATAGTTGAATAAGCCCTATACCTGCTGGACCTAACAACAGTGCTAATATTTTATTTTTAAAAATAGAAAAAAATATACTTATCACTTGAGACCCTCCAAG
Organism: Ichthyobacteriaceae bacterium; assembly: GCA_016744755.1. Taxonomy (GTDB): domain Bacteria; phylum Bacteroidota; class Bacteroidia; order Flavobacteriales; family JADGDT01; genus JADGDT01. The sequence goes on from JADGDT010000076.1 coordinate 6,407, forward strand.
TAACCCCGTACTTTTTACTGTATTCTTTACTGTATTTAACTCTTTATTATGTGTTGATTTAGAATCTAACATCAAATTATTTTTTTTTGGCTAAAACCTTTATTCTTAATAATAACAATACTCTTTTAAATAATTTGTCAATTTAATTGCTCCTTCTTTATTTAAATAATCAGTAAAGCACACTTACTATTTCTTCCAAAATATTTTCTGATGCACTCTTCCCATTTGGTGGAACTAAATATTCCTTAATATAAGCCTCTCTATTAGTTTTCAAAGGGTCATCCCCCATTAAAATCATTTCAAGGAATGATCTAATTTCTTTAACACTACGAGCATGGTAATGATGACCATAAGCCATTTTACCAAATGAATTCATCCTATCAGTAACATTTTTATCTCTACTAGTATGTAAAACAGGTTTATTAACACATAGGTATTCTATTAGAAACGATCCAGAATCATGAATCATTGCATCAGAGGTAATAAACATTTCTTCATATCTACCCAATACAAGCATTCCATTTTCTAGATTATTCCACTTTTCATAATAAATACCTGTTTTCTCTTTTCCCCATACATCCTGTGAGTATAATTTATTCAACAACAAAGGATGAGGCTTAAATATAAACTGAATCTTATCTTTATACTCCTCAGCAAGTTCAAAAAAAACATTGTAGTACATTAAGAAAGAAGAAAAACTAAGAAATGAAACATCATCGTCGATAGTATGGTGTGGAGCCCAAATTACCTTCTTAAGCTCTTTTTTATCTGACTTCCACTTAAAATTAATTTCACCTTTATCTTTAAAATAAATATCCGTAGCAGGATAACCAGAAACAACAACATTACGCCCATTATTATCGGAATAATTTATAGAGTATTTTTTATGTATTTCAGTTTCTGCAAATAGTTTCCATATTACATTATGAAAATTTTGGTTGTACATCATTTTATTCAAATGAGTATTACCAAAATTGTATGGAACATAGCATGTAAGTATATCTTTATAATTTTCAATGTAATATTGTGGTAATGTAAGATCATGTGGGTTTGTAAAAAAAACAATGTCTGGTTTTAAGTCTAATTTTACATCAAGCCAAACCCCATTATCATAAGAGTTAACAATATTATAGCCCTTACTCTCATATGAAATATATGTTGACTCTAATGTTTTATACATTGTTTCATCTCCATATACAACATAAGGACAGACTACAATGATAGGATTAAACCTTTTGTCTTTTAACATCAACTGGTACACTCCATCATATTTCCATACTGATTCATGTATCAAAAAAAAGCATACATTTAATACTTCTTTCTTTTTAATTCTAGATATCGCATTTTTTTGTCTTTGTTGTACTTGATATTGCTTTAGTACAACAAAATACTCTCTAAGCTTATAATACTTACCTGTAGGCAATAAAAAATGCAACACCTTTTTTGTTATATTATAAATCAAGGTCAAAATTATTTATTAATTTAACTACAATGTTAACCTCCTCATCCAACAACTCAGGATAGATGGGTAAACTCAAAATATTATCATGCAACTCAAAAGTAACAGGTAAATCCAAATCAGAGTACTCTGAATAACATTTCTGTTTGGTTATTGCAATAGGATAATGAATATCTGTTTGAACACCATTTTCTAATAAATAGCGTTGTAAGTTGTTTCTTTTTTCTGATTTTATTACAAATTGATGAAATACATGGTTGGCAGATAAATCCCAATAAGGCAACAAAACATTAATATTTTTTATTTCAGTTATATACATTTCGGCTATTTCTCTCCTCCTAATATTTTGATTCTCTAAATCGGAAAGTTTTACAGATAAAAACCTAGCCTGAATATCGTCTAAACGACTATTAATTCCTTTTAGCTCGTTATTGTTTCTAACTAATCCTCCATAATTTCTAAGCTTTAAAATAACTTCTGCTAATTCCAAATTATTAGTTGTTACAGCTCCACCATCACCCAAAGCCCCAAGATTTTTGGTTGGATAAAAACTAAAGCCTGAAGCATTGCCTACATTCCCTGCCTTTAATTTATCCCTATTTATTGCCCCATGAGCCTGAGCAGAATCTTCAATAATAAGCAAATCTTTAGAAATGTTTTTTATTGAAGCTACATCAACAAGTTGCCCATAAAGATGAACTACTAAAATAGCTTTTGTTTTTGAGCTAATACTATTCTTTATTTCTTCTGCTTCTATTAGAAATGTATTAGGATTTGGTTCTACAAAAATAGGTTTTAATTTATTTTCTGTTATTGCTAATACAGAAGCTATATAGGTATTTCCAGGAACTATCACCTCATCACCCTCTTTCAGCAAACCCAATTCAATATAGCCTCTAAAAATAAGAGTTAAAGCATCTAAACCATTAGCAACACCTATACAGTGTTTAGTACCACAGTATTCGGCAAACTCTTTTTCAAATTTACCAACACCTTCTCCTAGTATATAATACCCTGAATCCAAAAAATCACTAAACTCTTTTTTTAGTTGATTTTCATACTTTTTATTACTCTTATTTAAGTCTAAAAACTTAATCATAGTTTTAATTTATAGAATTCGTGGATATGTGTTGATGCTCCAAAACCTTCCTTATACTCTACTAAGGAATAATTAATTTCCTTACCTTCTTTTTCATTACAAATACCAAAATCAAAAAAAGTAAATTCCTTCTCTTTAAATTCATTTAATAAATACATAAATAAATAATCAAGAGCCCCATTATTAGCTCCTTCATCATTTGATGATATGTACTGTGCATGAACTGAACTATTTTTAATAAATAATGTTGTTCCTGCTACAATTTCTCCACTTACATCGTAAACATTACACTGTACAATTTCATTCTCAAATTTACCTTTCAATAGTTTTATTTCTGATAATGAATGTACAGGTAATACTTTATATTTTCGCATAAGATTTGGTGTTAGAACTAAATTCCAAAACTCATCAAAATTTTCATTTTTTTTGGTATAATAACTCTTTGATAAAGCTTTTTTTAGATTTCTTTTCTTACGGGTAGAAAAGACAATATCCGATTTCAAATCTACTGCTAGTGTTGTATCTTTTCTATAAATCTCTGCTCCTCTATGCCACAACCAATAATCCATCTCGTTAGACGGATGTGTATAATAAATAGCGGGTATTTGTTTTATATATAGATTTTTAATTTGTTGAGATTTATAAAATATAATAGTTGCATCTAAAACTTCCTCGGCAATAGATAACCTCATTTTATTATTAAACACAAACCCACCATAAGTAAGTCCTTGATGAGAATATATCTCATTACTAACAACATTAGCAGGCAAACATGACATCAACTTCCCTTTACGATAAATCATTAACGAAAAGTCATTAAACCTATCATTATGATAATCCATAAAATCACGATTAAATAAGAAAGTTCCATTTTTAGAATTATCTATAAATGTATTCCATTCTTGTTTTTTTTCTGATGTATACCTTACAATCTTTATCATTTCAATTATAAAACTTCATAAATTCATCCTCCAACCCCTATAACTAGAAACACCACAAACTTAGCCCCAATTTCCTTAGCAAATCCTTTAAATCAAAACTTTCAATCTTTCTATCTCTCCTATAGTTTTATACTCCAATTTAGATTGCAATTAAAGTCACTATTACTTCTTTAAATTAGATAAATCACCAATATTTATCAATCTCTAATCAAACAAATTCAACTGAGTATCTTCTTTTACTTTTTCATCTCGCTCTTCTTTCTCTAAACGTTGTTGTTTTTTCTCTTCTTTCATCCTCTTAACCTTTTCTTTATCCCTCTTAATCTCTTCTTTATGTTTCCTTTTTTGTTTTGCCTCTCTTTCTCTAGAAGTTTTCGCCCTTTGTTTAGATTCTATTACTGCTTTTCTGTACTCATCTTGAAGATCAATAGCCTTGTTTTTTTCGAATCTCTTAATCGTCTTCTTTACCTCTGTTACAGCAATTGGGAAATCATAATTTTCATTTAGTGATTTTTCTAGTAACTCATAAAAATTTTGATTTGCTATATTAAATTTATCTTCTTCAGATTGAATCTCAAAGGGGTGCATATTTGATAATTCATAAATATTTACCCAATTTCCATCATTCATAATTTCAACATTGGGGTTTACTATATAAAACCCTCTTTCTAATCTTAAAAATATTTTGTTGTTATATTTACTATTCCCAGAAACTTCATTTTTAGATAGTATCGAAGAAATATAGGTGTTCTTTTTTCTGAAATCTTGTAATATGTTTTCGTTATAATACTGAACAACATAAGTAATATCAGTAGCTTTTACTCCATCGCTCTCATATTCGTATTTGTCTCCTATAATGGCATCTTGCTCATTCATGAATAATTGCAACAAGAAAAACTCCATTTTATGATTAGCTATCTTAACCAATCTATCTTCTACTTTTATGGTGATACTAGAAGATTTTAGTTTAGGAATCAATTCGTTATATGCAAAACTTCCTCCTTTATCCTGCAATATTCTTTTCAAAACTAACCTATATGGCGTTCTACCAATATTGTCTACTACATCTACTTTTGCACCTGATTCTAATAAAAATTTGATTTTTGTTGAATCTCCAAAATATATCGATGCTAGCAATGGAGTAAGATTAAACTCATCTCTAAATTCCACACCATATCTATCTACTTTATTCTGAATGGATTTTATTTTATTCGATGAATATTCGTAATAATGTTTACGCTTTAATGAGCCAAACTCTTTGTCGAAATTTCTAGCTTTATTATATTTTAATTCTATTAAAAGGTCTATTATTTCTGTTTGATTATAAATCAACGAATAAGCAAATAATTTATCTTTTGCTTTTTTATTGAAATTATTTTTATCCAGTGCTTCTTCTTTTAATTTTTCAAGTTTATCTGGAGTAATAACATCCCATGTAGGTTTTTCTACACCTAATATACTAGCTTTAATCTCATCTGCTTGTTGTTGTTTACCTTGCAATTCTAATTTACGAGCTTCTTTTTTCCAATCATCTATTGACGATTTTTGCTGTTGCAAATTAACATCCTTACTTTCTACAAGTTTCAATAACTTTAGTAGTTCGTGCTTTTTATTATTTTCTAAAATATATAAATTATCTACAGCCCTTGTAAATCCAACATATAATGAGTTTATATAAAATTTATATGCATCTAACGATTTGTCACTCTTATCCTTTGCTCTCGAAAATTTTATCTCGGTACTTTCTATTAAACTACTATCTACACCATCAACAATTTCGTTAAATTCTTTGTGGTTATTACTAATAAAATTCAATAGAATAATATTATCATATTCCAGTCCTTTTGCCTCGTGAATAGAAAACAACAGTGGTGTTTTAAAATGTTTTCGTGCTTGAGCTTTTTCGGCATCTGTCATAACTATAACAGCAAATTTTGTTGATAATACTGTTTTGCTATTAAAACTCTTCCCTATTTTATCGTCTAATTTATAAAAAGCTACCTCGCCATGTTTATCTTCTAAAGCATCAATTAAATAAGTACTTTCTTTATCGATAGATCCAAAACGAGAATTTTTTATATTAAGGAGTCTATTTGATATATTGGTAACATCTATTGAATTTCTATAATTTGTTTTAAGTACACTTATTTTACTTTTTGATAATGAATGTTCGTAAAACATCCTTTTCACATTAGTCCACGAGAAAAAATTTGGATGTACTATCTGATTTGAATCACCACATAAAACAAAATTATCTTCATCTTTCAACGATTTTAAGATAGAAAACAACTGAATATTAGTAAAATCCTGAACCTCATCAATTACAATAAAATCATATTTTTGTTCAATTATTTCTAACCAATCATGTGAAACAATATTTATATCATAAAGGTTTTCTTTTTCTAAAAATTCAATATATTTTTCGAAAATATCATAAACAGATTTTCTTTCTTCCTTTAAAAAAATAGATTGTTTTACTCCTAACCCAAAATATTCATCCCTAGAAAGGTATCTTTTAGTAATATCAAATCCAGTAATTACACCTTTTATTTCTTCGTATAATTTATAAGTATCTTTTATTTTATAGGCGTGTTTCCTTATTTGCAACCAAGAGTTAAATTGTACATAATCAACCTCAGTACCTTTTATAATTTTAGTGCTTTCTAAATATTCTTTAAAATTTAAAAAATCTACTTCTTGTTTAGTGTTTTCGTAATTATCAGAAAAATATAGCTTTGCAGAATTCTCAACTAAATAAGAAGACAAAGTAATATAAAGCACATCTCCTTTTAGAGTCTTCATTTTCTCTAAAGTAAGAACTGTTTTTCCACTACCTGCCGAACCTATTATTACTAATGGTGTTTTTGTTTTAAGAATATTTTGTTGAGTATCATCAAAAGAAATAACTTTATCAAGAAGATGAAATTTATTATTCTTACTATTAACAAAGCCCAACTTTTCAATATGTTCTTCGGTAACTTCTTCTACAGTATTAAGCCCTAATAATTTTGATTCATCAAATATTGCACCTCTAAGAAATCTAGATTTTTCGTAATCATGATTATAAATAACCTCTAAAAGAACAATGTAAGTATCATCGTTGAAAGTAGCTATTTTAAAGAGCAACCTGTTTTCATAGTCTAACTTTGCACGATAGAACCCAGTATTTTGCATTTTTTTTACTTCTGCCGACGAAAAATTGTCATCTTCTAAGTAAGAAACAACTCTATTAAACTGTTTCTTAACTTTTGTGTATTTTAAATCGTTGTAATATAATATCTTCATTACTTATTTTATATCTCTAATGTGTCTCACTAAAAAGCACTATAAACTAACATTTTATTTTTCAACAGAAACTGTAGGAGGTACAGCAAACTCAATACCAATTTCTTTAGCTACCCTCAAAACAGAAACTATTAATTCATGGCGTGCCTTTAGTTCTGTTTTTAAATCTGGAACAATAAAAAATATATAGAAAAGAATATCTATTGAGTACAACCCAATATTATTAATCTTAACATGATAGAAATCCTTCCTGGTTTTGTCATGATTATTTATCAGTTCTTCTAAAGCTAATACAAACGATTCTACTTTGTTAATATCTGTATTAAGAGGTAATTTATATATAGTTTTATATCTTCTAAATTTTCGTTCTTGATAATTATCTATGGTTGAGTTAGAAACTACACTATTAGGGATTATAACTACCGAATTATAAAATGTTCTTAGCTTAGATGTTCTTAAACCTACCTCTTCTACTACACCTTCTTTACCTTCTACCTCAACCCAGTCTCCAACTTTGAAAGGCTTATCTACAAAAATCATAATCGATCCAAAGAAATTTTTAATTGTTTCTTGAGCACCCAAAGCAAAGGCAAAACCTCCAATAGATAGTCCTGCAAGTAATCCTGCTAAATCGAAACCTAACTTTGCTACAATAAATACAGTACCTATTACTACTGTAATAATCTTTAAAATTGCCATTACAAAAGTGAAAGCCCCTTTACGAGCTGTCATAATCTCTTTTGGCTCTTTCAATGTCATTAAAATAAACCAAACTTCTATTGTGTTTAACGAAAAATATGTGATAGAAAATATTAATAATACTCCAAATAATTTTTTCAGCAACACTACTACTTCTGTCCCAAATCCTAATGCTGGAATAAAGATTAATATCCAAGCATTAAACAATACCAAGAAAAGAGCAAAAAAACCTTTATAGGTAATTACAGACATTTCATCGTTGTTTATAAGCTTATTTATTATCCTTTTTAACAAAAATTTTACAACAGAAAATGAAATTATAAATACTACAAGAAAAAATACAATCATAATAAGTTGGTAAAGCAACAAGCCAAATACAGTTGCTTTTGAATATTTCTGACTAACCAATCCTTTAAAAAAAGTTCCTAATGAAAATACTGTATCGGCTCCTATAGGGTAAATTTCCTCATGAAGCTCATCAATCATTTCGGCTGTTGTGTAAGAATACTTCCAGTCGTTCCCTATCTTTTCTAAGTACAATTCTGGTATATTTGTACTTATCACAAAAATGTGTTTACCACTTACCGAATCTATATAATTTGCTTCTTTTGGTATATCGTCTAACAATATCCAATCTTCGTTAGCACCAAGAAAAAACTGGTGTATTTTCACAGCCTTATCTTCACATTCTTCCTTACTTAGCTTACCATTATCGTTAATTATTCGGGCAAGGTACTTTGCATTATATGTAGAATCTTGAACAAACATTAGATGCGAAACAATTGTACTATATGGGGTTGCCATAGAAAAAACAACTTTAATGCTATCACCTTCTCGAGTGGTTAAAACATCTGCTGTTTTCCTCTTATACTTAGATTGTATTTCTTTTTTATAATTAGCATCAATACTAGAAACAGTTTCTTTAGAAAACAACCATTTTCCTCTAACTCTCTCTAAGTAAATATTTCTATGCTTTTTAGAGTATAAAAAATATTTATATTCCCCATCATCGTTTTTATACCTTCTACTATCAGGTACATTATCTAAATTTATATTACCATATCTTCTTAATAGACTGTGCAGCCGTACAACCAACAATGCTTTTTTACTCTGAGGTAGAGTAGCATTGAGGGTATAAGATGCTTTTTCGGGATTGTAGTTATTCTTTGATAAAGTGCTTTCTAAGGAAATAAGTGTACTCCTTGGAGTTCTAGTAGAAAAATTGGGGATATCTTCTTGAGCAATAGCAGAAGTAGAAGAAAAAATAAACAGTAGTAATAGATATAATATATTTTTCATATTTTTTTTAAAATAACTAACAATTTAAGTCGCCTTAAATGTAATAAAATCAATGTTAATATGTTTATTAATTTTACTACTTTAAACCTTCTTTATTATTGATGAGTTTTAATACATTTACGTTTATATAACTGCAACAACACACAAGAGATTAAGCAAATGGCAATTATCACATTAACAAGTGACTTCGGTTTAAAAGATCATCATGTAGCATCTATGAAAGGTGCTATTTTGTCTGAAATACCCGATGCCAATATTATTGATATATCACATAACATTTCTCCATTTAACTTAATTGAAACTTCATATATTGTTAAAAATGCAATTAAAAACTTTCCTAAAGACACTATTAATGTTATTGCTGTTGATGCTGAATACAGTATTAAAAATAAACTAATTGTTGCCAAGATTAATAATAAATATTTTGTAACTGCAGATAATGGCATCCTTTCGTTTATGATATCCGAAACAAACAATCCAAGATTTTTTGAAATAAATATAAATAACGAAACTGATAATTATTCTATAAAAACATTGATAAATACTGCTTGCCACATTGCTAGAGGAGGAACAATGTCAGTGATAGGAAAACCCATCTCGAATATTAAAGAGCAGAAAAGTGCAGAACCTTCTATTACCGAGGATGGAAAAAAAGTTATAGGAGCTGTAATTTATATTGATAATTATGGAAATGTAATAACAAATATTACAAGAGATTTTTTCACCTTAGCAAAAGGCAACAGTAAGAGTTTCGAAATTATTGCTAGAAACAATAAATGGAAAACTATCTTTAACAAATACAACGAAATAGAAAATTTTGAAACTAACAATACAAATATCAGAGATGGACAGAAATTAGCTCTTTTTAATTCATCAGGTTTCCTGGAACTTGCTATTTACCGTAGCAACCTAAAAACTGTTGGTGGAGCTTCTACCCTCTTTGGATTGAATTATCACGATACAATAACCATTAATTTTTATTGATTATGTTTATACGAATAGTAAAAATGTCTTTTCACCAAGATAAAGTACAAGAGTTTATAGAAGATTTTAAAAACTCAAG
>JADGDT010000200.1 GCA_016744755.1 Ichthyobacteriaceae bacterium
TGATGAATCGTTTAATCGTTTAACTGATGAATCGTTTAACTGATAAAAACTGTTTAATCGATGTACTTTCTTGTTTTCAGTTAAACAGTTAAACAATTACACAGTTCAACAGTTCATAATTACACAGTTCAACATCTCTTAAAACGTTCCCGATTCAATTTCAAATATCATTCCTCCATCGCATTTCAACATAGATGCAGGATATTTTAGAATTAATGAATAATCGTGAGTAGCCATTAAAATAGCTCTTCCATTTTTAGAAATCTGAATTAATAAATCCATAATTTCTTCTGCTGTTTTTGGATCTAAGTTCCCTGTAGGCTCATCTGCAATAATTAGTTCGGGATCGTTAAGTAATGCTCTTGCAATAGCAATACGTTGTTGCTCTCCACCAGAGATTTGATAAGGCATTTTAAAACCTTTAGTTTTCATGCCAACTCTAGTTAGAACTTCGGTTATTCTTGTCTTCATTTTTGCTTTGTCTTTCCAGCCTGTGGCCTTTAGTACAAAATATAAATTATCCCTAATACTCCTATCTGTCAATAATTGAAAATCTTGAAAAACAACGCCAATTTTTCTTCTCAAAAAAGGGATTTCTTTTTCCTTGATTCCGTTAATTTGGTAACCTAAGACTTCAGCTTTTCCACTATTCAACTCTAAATCAGCATAGAGAGTTTTAAGTAAAGATGATTTACCTGAGCCAGTTTTACCTACTAAATAAGAAAACTGTCCTTTATCAATGGTTAAATTAACTTTAGAAAGAACTAATCCTCCATCTTGAAAGATATTTGCATCTTCTATTTTTATTATATGTTCCGACATACTTAGAATTCAATTATTGTTTTTCAAATGTACAATTTATTTCGTGTAATAGTGAGCAGTAATACAGTGAGAAGTGAAACAGTAATACGATAAAATAGTATTACGGTAAAACAGTAATACCGATAAAATAGTAATACAGTAAAAAGTAATACGAAAGTTATACTGTCTACTACACAACCACTAACTGCATTACTGTATCACTACTTACTGATTTACTTATTAATTCCTTCCAAATCAAATAAGAAAGCATACTCTAGGGCAACTTCTTTTAGAGGTTCAAATCTACCAGATGCTCCACCATGCCCAGTATCCATATTTGTGTGCATTATTAATTTGTTGTTGTCTGTTTTTAATTCTCTAAGTTTAGCCAACCATTTTGCAGGTTCCCAGTACTGAACTTGAGAATCGTGCAAACCTGTTGTTATTAACATATTTGGATATTCTTTTGCTTCTACATTATCGTAAGGAGAGTAAGACTTCATATAATCATAATACTCCTTTTCGTTAGGATTTCCCCATTCGTCATACTCGCCCGTTGTTAGCGGAATGCTATCGTCTAGCATAGTTGTAACAACATCTACAAAAGGTACTGCTGAAATTACTCCGTTGAAAATCTCTGGTTTCATGTTAACTACTGCTCCCATTAACAATCCGCCTGCCGATCCTCCCATTGCGTATAAGTGTTCTGGAGATGTATAATTTTGTTCTACCAAAAATTCAGCAACATTAATAAAATCGGTGAAAGTATTTTTCTTTTTAAGCATTTTGCCATCTTCATACCATTTTCTGCCAAGGTATTGTCCGCCTCTTATGTGAGCTATTGCATAAGTAAAACCTCTATCTAATAAACTCAATCTAATTGTACTAAAATAAGGATCAATCGTATGTCCGTAAGAGCCATAAGCATAAAGTAAAAGAGGACTTTTACCATCTTTTTTCATCCCTTTTTTGTAAACCATGGTCACAGGTACTTTTGTGCCATCGTTGGCAGTAGCCCAAACTCTTTCCGATGAATAGTTATCTTTATTAAAATCGCCTAAAACTTCTTGCTCTTTCAGTGTTTTTTGTTCTTTAGTTCTCATATTAAACTCAATTACCGACGATGGGGTAGTAAGAGAGTTATAGCCATATCTTAAAACCTCAGAATCAAATTCAGGATTAGATCCAACACCTGCTGAGTAGGCCTCTTCGTCAAATGGTAGGTAGTAATCTACTTTGCCATCCCAAGTTTGAATTCTTATTCTATTTAAACCGTTTTCTCTTTCTTCGAGAACAAAGTAGTTTTTGAATATTTCCAAACCTTCGAGCATTACGTCTTCTCTGTGAGCAATAAATTCTGTCCAATTTTCTTTTTCAGTTTTATCTTCCGATGTTTTCATTAAACGGAAGTTTTGAGCATGTAAATTTGTGTGAATGTAAAATTCGTCATTGAAATGCCCGAAAGAATATTCGTGATTTTTCTCACGTTCTTCAAATATCTTGAACTCACCATTAGGAGTATTTGCATCCAGAATTCTGTATTCACTAGAAATAGAATGTGATGATCCTATAACTAAAAATTTCTTAGATTTTGTTTTGTAAACAAAAGTGTTGAAGGTGTCATCTTCTTCGTGATAAATCTCTATATCATCAGCAGAATCAGTTCCTAAAACGTGTTTGAAAATTTTGAAAGAGCGTAGAGTTTGCTCATCTTTTCGTGTATAGAAAACGGTTTTGTTATCGTTTGCCCAAGTACAGCCTCCTGTAGTGCCTTCAATTACATCTTCGTACAAATTACCTGTTTCAAGGTTTTTGAATCTAATAGTGTAAATTCTCCTACTCACTGTATCAACACCATAAGCAGCAATGTTGTTGTTTGTACTTATAGATATTCCTCCAAGTTGATAATAAGAAAAATCTTTAGCCATAATGTTTACGTCAAACATAACATCATCTTTGGCATCTATATTTTCTTTTCTTCGTATGTAAATTGGGTATTCGTTACCTTTCTTGAACTTTGTAATGTAGAAATAGCCATTCTTCTTGTATGGTACAGATTCGTCATCTTTCTTAATTCTAGATTTCATTTCCTCAAACAAATCTTCTTGAAACTTCTCTGTGTGCTTTAGTTCTGATTTTATATAATCATTTTCAGCATTGAGGTAGCTTATCACTTCAGGATTTTCTCTATTGTTAAGCCAATAGTAATTGTCAACTCTTACATCGTCAAAAATCTCTAGATTTTTGTCTATTTTCTTTGCCTTTGGCGTCATATCAATATATTTTTACAAACGCAAAAGTAATAGATTTATATTGATTATTATTATTAATTAATTAGATTGATTGATAGGGTAAAAGCATTTAAAAAACACAACTACAAATTTGTTTATTTTCAATTAATTTCACCTTAGCCCTAAAGAGTGATTTATTGAAGTAACGACTTTTTTGCTCTCTTTAGTGGTTTTAGGAAATCAAAAAAAGTTTAATGTTTTGGCTTAGTAGATTGGTTGATACAGGGTGTATTATGTCTCTTTTGATTGAATCAAAAATATAAAATAGGATAGTGTTTATTGGAAAATCAAACTTGTGATGTGTTTTATTAAATATTCATTATCTATAAACACAAATACGAAAAATTA
>JADGDT010000201.1 GCA_016744755.1 Ichthyobacteriaceae bacterium
GTCGCAAGATGTATATCAACAGGTAGAATTCAAAGAAGATGGTTACATGTCTATGATGGGAAGAGTTTTAGGAGAGTGGACCTTAGATGAAAAAGCAAATACTTTCACAATAGAATCTGAAATGGTAAAGGAGTTTGCAGGAGCAAGAAAGATTAAAAAACACAATGCTAAGGAGCTAGTTTTGGTTGGCAAAAAAGATAAAATGTTTTTTATATCATTGAATCCTGAAAAGATTTCTAAGGAAAATGAAAAGTCAGGATTAGTAGGTGCTTGGATTACAAATACAGAAGAAGGTGGAAAAAAATATGTGACTCTAGAATTGCCAGACACCTACAAAGCTGTTACTAAAACAGACTATAGCTCTTCAAAATCGGGAGGAAGCTGGATATACAATTCAAAAGATAAATCAATAGTTATTTTAACATCCGATAGAGAATTGAGAGGCAACAATACTGTAGTTTCAAAAAGTGATAATGAATTAGTTATAGAAAATAAAGGCACTAAAATAACACTTACTAAACAAGATGAGCAAGCAACAATAAAAGCATCAAATATAGAAAGACTAAGTTTTACTGAAGATGATTTTTATAACGATGAAGGAAATCCAAAATATGAAGCTGATGCAGAAAAACTTCCTTGGAAAGACCCAAGAAAGATGTACGAAACTCTAAAAGCAATAAAGTCTTTAGACTACGAAATGTCAACTTTGGTTGAAGGAACAAAAGCTTTTGAAGTAAAGGTACTAAGCACAAATTTAGTTACTAACTTAGATTACGAAATAGTAAAATTCGATAATATATTCGTTGGATTTGATAGAGCCTCTTTACCCGAAGATGCCGATATGCCAATTTTAGACATAGGATCTAATAACGATAATTACACATACGTACCTTTTCCTTACGAAAGTTATACTTTCAGAATAAAGAGTAACAACGAGCAACTTACGGTAAAAGCAGGAACTTTTATATGTACAACAGTAGAGTTATTTAGCGATAACGATGAAAAGATAAAACTGTGGATGATTAATGATAAGCCTGGTGTTGTAGCAAAAGTAATAATAGAAAAAGAAGGACATTTTGATAGTCTTGAGTACAAGATGTTTGAACTAACCAAAATTGAAAATAACTAAATACCATTAATATGAAAAATATACTATTTATTATTGCATTATTCCTTTTTTATGCAACAACAATAAATGCCCAAACCGAACTTTGGGGTATGATGAGCGAAGGAGGAAAATATGGTGTAGGAGCTATCTATAAAACAGATGGTGATGGAAACAATTTTGAAGTTCAATACAATTTTTTCAAAACTGTTGGTGCCACAAATCAAACAGCACTAACCGAAACACCTAATGGTAAATTATATGGTATTGCCTCCGATGGGGCAGTTTGCGAAAACTATGGAGGAGTTTTATACGAGTATAATATATCTACAGATTCTTACGATATTAAATATTCTTTTGAAGATGATGAGAATGGTAATTACCCAATAGGAAATCTAGTTTATGCTACAAATGACAAACTATACGGAATTACTTCAAGAGGGGGTATTCCTGATGATAACTCTGGAAAAGGTGTGATATTTGAATTTGACCTTTCCACCAACACTTATACTAAAATATTTGATTTTGAAGGCGTTAATGGTAAAACTCCAAGTTCGCTAATGCAAGCAAAAGATGGTAAATTATACGGAACAACAAGTTATGGTGGTACAGATGATAAAGGTCTAATTTTTTCGTATGACATTACAAATTCATCATACAATGTATTATATGAGTTTACTGGAGGCCTTGATGGATATCGTCCACACGGAGCATTTGTAGAAACATCTGATGGGGTTTTATACGGAGTAACTAGCTCAGGAGGAGCAAATGGTGGAGGAATAATTTATGAATTCAACATAGCTACATCTACAATAACTGTTAAAGCTTCCCTTTCTACTTATAATATAGATTTAGGTGGTAGTCCATCAGGATTGGTAATGAATACAAATGGTAAACTATACGGTGTATCTCATTATACCGACAAAACAGATTACATTTTTGAGTATGATATAGATACTGAAACTTATGCTCTAAAACATACTATAAATAGCTCAAAAACATATACATCTTATAAAACTCTTCTTTCGGCAGACAATGGAAAACTATATGGTTCAGGATCCAACATAGGGAATTATTCCGATGGTACAATATTCGAATATAATATCGATGATAATCTACTTACAACCATATACAATTTTGACGAGAACAATATACCTCATGGTTATTTTCCAAATGCACCTATAATACAGGCTAGTAATGGTAAACTATACTCTACAACAAATAGCGGAGGACGATCTGAAAGCTATTCTGATGGTGTACTTTACGAATTCGACATTACAAACGATACTTATAGTCCGAAATTCAACTTCGAAGAATCTCTTAGCGGATATGCCCCAAAAGGAAAACTTACGCAGGCAACAAATGGAAAATTATACGGGCTAACTGAATTTGGAGGAATTACCTCAGATGTACATACAGATGGAATGGGAATTTTATTTGAATACAACCCATCTTCGAAAGAATACACTGCATTAGTGAAGTTCGACGAAACTAAAGGAATAAGACCTATGGGAAGTTTGTTTCAAGCAGACAATGGGAAACTATATGGTCTTACATACCAAGGAGGTACAACTAACTGGGGTGCTATGTTTGAATATAATATTACTACAAGTACCTACAACGTGCTTTACAACTTCGATATTAATGGAGATAGAGAAAATGGATCTAGCCCACGAGGAACTTTAATGCAGGCTGATAATGGTGATTTATACGGATTTACTAGTAGAGGTGGTGTATTAGAAGGTGGTACAAGAGTTGATAATGGCACAATCTTTAAGTACAATATTGTTAGCGAAACTTTTACAACAATACATACTTTTGATGATAACAACGGGAAATTGCCATATTCGAAACTGATACAATCTACAAATGGGTTACTATATGGATTAACAACAAAAGGAGGTGGTTATAGTAAATATGGTACTCTTTTTAATTTTGATATAGATACTGAGACCTTTACTCGCTTATATTCTTTTTCTACAAGCGAATATTACAACCCACTTGGAGCATTAACAGAGGTAGTAAAAGAAGTGTTAATAGACGATATAACAGAAGAAAGGATATTCTTATATGGTGTCACTAGTGCAAATGCTGGTGATAACGACGCAATTTTCGCATATGATATTACAGAAGATGTAATGATTTTCGAGAAAGAATTTGAGGGTAATGATAGTTATAATCCTCTATATACTACCCTACTTCTTGCTTCAAATGGACATCTTTACGGAGCAGGTCCAATAAAAGATACCGACTACAAATTTATGTTTCAATACAATATAGAAAATAATTCTTTAGAGTCTAAGTTTGATTTTACTTGTAAGAAAAACTCAAAT
>JADGDT010000077.1:0-3539 GCA_016744755.1 Ichthyobacteriaceae bacterium
AAGGACGAATAACCACTTTTCAAATCTTGTTTTTAATTCACCTATTTTTTTGTCAAATTTAGGCATCTCTAAATAGATGAAGGTTAGTTTGTCGTAGAATACTTCTTTTGTATCTATGTCTGATAATTTTATATCATATCTGAATTTTTTAGGTTGATCTTTGTCTTCATCAAATACAAAATCAAGTATTGCTATTGTATAAACTTTTTTTAATTCGAAATCCCAATCACTTCCTACTTTTGCTTGTTCTCTAATAGGGAAAGTTGAATAATAGAGTGTTCTGTCTTTGAAGAATTTCTGCTTTGTCTTTTGTAATTCTACTATAAATTTTTCGCCTTTTTCGTTGGTGCAATACAAATCGAAAATTGCTTTTCTGTTTAGTTCTGTTCTAGCTAAATTTTCGTTTTTTAGATAAGTCAGTTCTGTTATTTTTCCTTGTTCTTCTTTTAATAACTCATTTAAAAAATCTAATAATAAATCTTTATTGGGCTCTTCTCCAAACAGTCTTTTGAATCCGTAATCGGTGAATGGATTTATATATTTTTCTTTAAATTCTGACATATTATTGTTTTTTACGAAGATACGATTTTTAGTTATGGAGATGTTCTGTTTTTTGTTTTTTTGATTAATGGGGTGAAATCGTGATAATTGTGAGAATCGTGATAATTGTGAAATCGTGATGGTGGTGAGAATTGTGATAAGCGTGATAATTGTGAAATCGTGAAATCGTGAAATCGTGATAAGCTGGTGGTGAGAATCGTGATAAACGTGATAATCGTGACTATGGCAGTTTATAGTGATATTTTGGTTGTTATGTGCTTTGCGTTAGGGATAGAGGCGGCATCCTTTTTTATGGTTGCTGAGCGTAGTAGAAGTAAGCCGATAGCCCGACCCGAAGTTTTTACTGCCTGCCCTGAGCGATAGTCGAATGGGTAGGGGAACGCCCTAATTGACTGTATGCGAATTAGGAGAATTGTGCGAATAATATAGGTTTATTTATGTTAGGTTGTTATCGGAAATAAACCACTCAAAAGTTTTCTCTAACCCTTGGTGTAGTTTGAATTTAGGGTTGTAGTCAAAGTTATTTTTGGCTTTAGTAATATCTGCCAAAGAGTCTTTTATATCGCCAATACGGTCTGGACCATGTATTGCCTCAACATCGGAGTTTGCAATTTCTTTTAGGCTATTCCACATATCCAGTAGACCAGTACGGTCGCCAACAGCTACGTTATAAATATTATTTCCAGCTTCTTTATCAGCAAGCATTGCTTTTATATTTGCCTGTACAGCATTTTCTACGAAGGTAAAATCGCGGGTTTGTTTACCATCGCCATTTATTTTTGGAGAAATTTTATCTACAATAGCTTTCATAAATAAAGGAATAACTGCTGCGTATGCTCCATTTGGATCTTGCTTTGGTCCAAATACGTTGAAGTAACGCAAGCCTATTGTATCAACCCCGTAGGTACGAGCGAAAACATCGGCATAAAGTTCGTTCACATATTTTGTAACAGCATACGGGCTTAATGGCTTACCAATAATACCTTCAACCTTAGGTAGATTTTTGCTATCGCCATATGTTGAGCTAGAAGCGGCATAAACCATTCGTTTTACAGTTTCACTTTCTTTAACGGCAACAAGCATGTTTAGGTGACCGTTTACATTTACATCGTTTGTTGTAATTGGGTCGTTAATACTACGTGGTACAGAACCCAATGCTGCTTGATGTAATACATAATCAATTCCTTCTACTGCTTCCTTGCAAGTTTCAAGATCACGAATATCACCCTCTAAAAGTTCGAAGTTATCTAGTTCTTTAAACTGGTTTATGTTGTGGTGGAAACCTGTTGCGAAGTTATCGAGTACACGTACTTTTTTAACTCCATACTTAATTAGGTATTCAACAATGTTTGAACCTATGAAACCTGCTCCGCCAGTAACTAATACTGATACTTTGCTTAAATCTTCTTTATGATACTTTGTACTGTACATAATTATTTTTTTTTGTCCACAGATTACACAGATTTCTCTGATTAAAAAACTTTACGTTTTGTTTGTAAACTTGTAGAACCAAAATTTATTAATAATCCTTTTTTTATTCCTGTAGCCTTTAAGTAATTCAATAGTTGTGCCTCATGTGAATTAGTTAATTCGCACACAGCTTTTAACTCTACAATCACAGATTCATAACATATAAAATCTGCTATATAATATTTAGAAAGTACTTCTCCTTTATAAGTTACATGAATTGCATGTTCTCTAATGTATGGTATACTTCGCAGTTTAAATTCCTTTTCAAGCGCCTCTTGGTACACCGCCTCTAAAAAGCCATTTCCCAAATTACTGTGAACTTCCATCGCAGCACCAATAATATTATATGTTAATTCATTACTCATAAAAATCTGTGCAAATCTGTGCAAATCTGTGAAATCTGTGAACTAAAGTCTTCCGTCAACTTCTTCCTTCGGCAAAATAGCTTTCACATCAAACACAACAGATCCATCAGCTTTAAGTTCATCTAAATCTAACTCTAAGAATTGGTGATGAGATACTGCAAGAATAATTGCGTTGTAATCTGAATTTAAGTTTTCTTTTGAAACTAAATCCAAATTGTATTCGTGTTTTACTTCTTCAGCATTTGCCCATGGATCGTAAACATCAACGGCAACATTGTAGTCTTTTAATTCTTCTACTATGTCAATTGCTCTTGAGTTACGAATATCAGGACAGTTTTCTTTAAAAGTAATACCAAGCATAAGGAATTTAGCATCTTTAATATTTATACCTTTTTTTACCATTAGCTTAACTGTTTCGTTGGCAACATGAGGTCCCATTGAATCGTTAAGTCTTCTACCTGCTAGTATTATTTCTGGATTATACCCAACTTCTTGCGCTTTCTGAGCTAAGTAAAAAGGATCAACACCAATACAGTGTCCTCCAACTAGTCCTGGTTTAAAGGGAAGGAAGTTCCATTTTGTTCCTGCAGCTTCTAATACTTCGTTAGTATCTATATCTAAAAGATTGAAAATTTTTGAAAGCTCGTTTACAAATGCGATGTTTATATCTCTTTGAGAATTCTCTATCACTTTTGATGCTTCTGCAACTTTAATACTAGATGCTAAGAATGTACCAGCAGTAATAACCTTGTTGTAAACTTTATCTACAAACTCACCTATCTCGGGAGTAGAACCAGCAGTTACTTTTTTAATCTTAGTAACCGTATGTTCTTTATCGCCCGGGTTGATTCTTTCAGGAGAATATCCTGCAAAGAAATCTTTATTAAATACTTTACCTGAAACTCTTTCAAGAACAGGTACACATTCATCTTCTGTTACCCCTGGGTAAACGGTAGATTCGTAAACAACAATATCGCCATCGCTAAGTACAGCACCAACAGTTTCAGATGCCTTAATTAAAGGAGTAAGAACAGGTCTGTTATTTTTATCGGTAGGAGTTGGTACGGTGACGATGTAAAAATTGCAATCGGCTATTGCTTCTAGCTGATCTGTAATAAGTATACCATTACCGTTATCCTGAGC
>JADGDT010000077.1:3639-15978 GCA_016744755.1 Ichthyobacteriaceae bacterium
TTTATCGGTAGGAGTTGGTACGGTGACGATGTAAAAATTGCAATCGGCTATTGCTTCTAGCTGATCTGTAATAAGTATACCATTACCGTTATCCTGAGCAGAGTCTAAGGATTTTATTGAGGTTTCTCCACTCACTTCGGCTTCGCTCAGTGACCCATTGTCGGAATGACGAAGTACAGATTTCAAATTTTCATCATCAACTTCTAAAGTATCATCATGACCTTGGTTAAGACGTTTTATACGTAAAGTATTTATATCGAACCCAACAACAGGGTATTTCTTAGCAAATTCTACCGCTAGAGGTAGTCCAACGTAGCCAAGTCCTATAATTGCGATTTTTAAGTTGGAGAGGTTTTCTATATTTTTCATATTTGTATTGTTTAGTAATCTATATTTTATTCTGGCTAATCTGGTGATTTATTACGTCATTCTGAGCGTAGTGTAACGTAGTCGAAGAATTTGTTATTCTTTCCAACAGATGTTTCTACTACGCTTAGTATTACGATATCAATAATCCAAGAAATCCCAATTAGGATTTTTACTTTCAATTAATCTATTCATTTTTATCCTTATCCAACCTTTAAATTGTTTTTCTCTAACAATTGAAAGGTTAATATCTGAAAACTCTTCAAAATAGACTAAAAATTCAAGGCTGTATTTTTTAGTGAATGTACTTCCATTTCTGGATTTGTATTCAGCTAATCTTCTACTTTAATCATTAGTTACTCCTATGTATAAAGTTGGTATGTTTTTATTTGTTAATATGTAGATGAAACTTGTATGCATTATTTTTAGTTTATCAACAAGGGTAGCTCTACTTTCCAACATATTTTTCGACTCTGGTCAGGACGACGCTAAGCACGGCTTCGCCCTCTCAAGTCACAAAATGTGATAAGCACAAACGTGTTTATAGGCTAAAAAAACTATAATCCCAACTAACCCAACCTTTGCAAAGCAACGCATAACCCGATGACAAAATCATCAATAACTCGCTTACATTAGCAAGCAATAACCACTCTCTCCCTAAGAAATTTTCTTAACCAAAGTACTAGGTTTATCAACTTGAAACTTAATCCCCAATTGGTCTATAGTTAGAGTAATATATTTACTTCCAAATTTTTCAACAACACCTTCTTTTCCCAACATTACGCCAGACTCAATTTTCACTGTTGATCCAACTGTTATTTCGCACGATTTTATTTCTTCTTTAGCATGATCGTTAAACCAACTTTGCATTTGAATCATCTCTTTATCACGAATGATAACGGGCTTTTTTAACCAATACATATAGCTAGATACTCCTATTGCAGGAAATATATTATTTCGTTCTTTTTCAGAAATATTAATAAAAATGTATGAAGGGATAATAGGTTCTTCAACCTTCTTTTTTCTATCGCTCCATACTTTTATAGTTTCTCTAAGAGGTATATATATATCAAAACCATTATCAGAGAGGTAAGTAGATGCTTTCTTTTCTTGACGTGGTTTTGTTTTTAGTACATACCAGTTTTTAGAATTATTCATATTAAAGTTAAGTAAATTTGTTAGGCGAAAATAAGGTTTTTTGTACTGTTTTCAAGGTATTTGTCACTAAAACATTGGAGTATTTGTTAAAGTTTTATCAACACTTAATTATACTGTTTTATACAAAGTTATAGAAGCAAGTAATTTAGATGTCTTTTAGCTAATTGTTATGAAAGAATAGTAGCTATTAAACCTAAGTTTTTTTGGTTCTACCAATAATTTACTGGAACAATCGATACCTTGATGCCTGCTTGCAGTAGGTAAGGGCAAAGCGAACCTATTTAGTGATAGGTAGAGTCGAAAAGCCAACACTGAGCGTGGTTGGTGAGCGTGGTTGGTGAGCGTAGTTGGTGAGCGTAGTTGGTGAGCGTAGTTGGTGAGCGTGGTTGGTGAGCGTAGTTGGTGAGCGTGGTTGGTGAGCGTGGTTGGTGAGCGTAGTTGGTGAGCGTAGTTGGTGAGCGTGGTTGGTGAGCGTGGTTGGTGAGCGTGGTTGGTGAGCGTGGTTGGTGAGGGTAGTTGGTGAGCGTAGTTGGTGAGCGTTGGTTGGTGAGCGTGGTTGGTGAGCGTGGTTGGTGAGCGTAGTTGGTGAGCGTAGTTGGTGAGCGTTGGTTGGTGAGCGTGGTTGGTGAGCGTAGTTGGTGAGCGTGGTTGGTGAGCGTAGTTGGTGAGCGTAGTTGGTGAGCGTGGTTGGTGAGCGTGGTTGGTGAGCGTGGTTGGTGAGCGTAGTTGGTGAGCGTAGTTGGTGAGCGTTGGTTGGTGAGCGTTGGTTGGTGAGCGTGGTTGGTGAGCGTGGTTGGTGAGCGTGGTTGGTGAGCGTGGTTGGTGAGCGTGGTTGGTGAGCGTGGTTGGTGAGCGTGGTTGGTGAGCGTAGTTGGTGAGCGTGGTTGGTGAGCGTGGTTGGTGAGCGTAGTTGGTGAGCGTGGTTGGTGAGCGTAGTTGGTGAGCGTGGTTGGTGAGCGTAGTTGGTGAGCGTAGTTGGTGAGCGTGGTTGGTGAGCGTAGTTGGTGAGCGTAGTTGGTGAGCGTGGTTACTGAGCGTAGTTGGTGAGCGTAGTTGGTGAGCGTAGTTGGTGAGCGTAGTTGGTGAGCGTGGTTACTGAGCGTCGTTACTGAGCGTCGTTACTGAGCGTCGTTACTGAGCGGAGCCGAAGTAAGCCGAACCATAGCCGAATGTGGTATATTCCAAAATAGCTTACATTATGTTCTCACTGTTGCAATAGATGTTTTAGCAATATTACCTTAATTGCATTAAGTGAATTTAGTTCAATATGACATTTTTTCTAAATTAGTAAATCGATTAAAATAACAGTAGATACATGTTCTTTTATGTTTGCTAAGTATTATACCATAGGCACATCATAAGAGAATTTTTTTTCGCTCATTACAAATACACTTTGAATATTAGCCATTGTTTTAGATGTAGATAATTTGTTTACCAAAAAAGATTGGTAATTATCCATGTCTTTAACTATAACTTTCAATAAATAGTCAAAGCTTCCGGCGGTGTGGTAGCACTCTACAACTTCGGGTAATGATTCTATGTGTTTTTCAAAAGATTTAATAGTCCCTATTTCGTGGTTATTTATAGTTATCTGGCAAAATACTACCATAGAGTATCCTAGTTTTTTTTTGTTGATAATTGCCTTAAAATTTAAAGTCCCACTCTTTTGTAGACGTTTAACTCTTTCGTAAACAGGGGTAGTAGAAATACCAACAATCGAAGCTAGTTCTTTCATAGTCATTCGTGCGTCCTGTTGTAAGGACTCAAGTATTTTCTTGTCAATTATATCCATAACTAGTTTTTTATTCTGAAGTGAGTTTTGTGCTAGAACAAAATTATGCATTTATTCTTATTTATAGGCAATAGATAGTTTTATTTTCTAATTATTGAAATATTATAAGTGTAATAAACTATAATTTGCAATCTAGATGTACTTTTACATCAGAATAAAAGATTGTAAAAATGGAAAGAAAACTTTCGAATACAGATAAGAAAAAATTGGATGTATTGTACAATGCCATCCAAAATAATGCAGAGAATTTTATAGGATATCCAGTTTCTAAAGATTTTAATTACGAAGAGTTGTTTAGATTTTTGAAGTTCCCTTTAAATAATCTTGGCGATCCGTTTATGCCATCAACATGGAAAGTTGATTCGCGAGAAATGGAAAGAGAAGTAATTGAATTTATGGCTGATTTGTTACATGCTCCAAAGGATAATTGGTGGGGATATGTTACCAACGGAGGATCGGAAGGGAATATGTACGGCTTGTATTTGGCACGTGAACTATATCCAAAAGGAATGGTTTACTTTTCGCAAGACACTCACTACTCTGTAAATAAAAATCTGAGAATCTTGAATATGCAGAGAGTTGTAATTAAGTCTCAACAAAATGGAGAGATTAATTACGACGATTTAAAAGAAACCATTGCTAGAAATAGGCATATGCCACCAATTATTTTTGCGAATATTGGTACAACTATGCGAGAGGCGAAAGATGATTTGGTGAAGATAAAAGCCATAATGGATGATCTCGCAATAGAAGATTATTATATACATGCCGATGGCGCTTTGTCGGGAATGATTTCACCTTTCTTGGAACCAAAACCAAACTTCGATTTTGTAGATGGGGCAGATAGTATGTCTATAAGTGGACATAAATTTTTAGGTTCTCCAATCCCTTCAGGGGTAGTTATTGCAAAGAAAAATAATATAGATAGGATATCTAAATCTATAGCTTACATAGGTAGCGACGATACAACTATACCTGGATCTCGTAATGGATTTAGCCCACTAGTTTGGTGGTATGCAATTAAGACTTTAGGAAAAGAAGGTTTGAAGGCTAGGGTGGAGGATAGTTTGAAAAAAGCAGATTATACTTGGCAAAAATTAATGATGAATGGTATTGAAGCTTGGAGGAATCCAAATTCTATAACTGTAGTACTTCCAGCACCAGAACAAGAAATTGTAGAGAAATGGCAGTTAGCAACGGAGAAAGGAATAACACATTTCATTCTGATGCCAAATACTCCTTACGAAACTATTGATGCAATTTTAAAAGATGTTATTCCTTCGGTAAAGAGGATGAAGTAGAAGGTATTTCGCAGATTTTATAGACTAACGCAGATTCATAATTTGTATCTGTGTGTAATCTGTGTAATCTGTGGATATTTTTTTAATTTTTATACTAAACATCTTATTTCTTAGAAACATCATGAGGAACAAAGAAATTACCTCCCCATTCTTCAAGAATTTCGCAAGCTATACGCACACCATCACCAGAGGCTATGGCAAACATTGTTTGATGTCCTGCTGCAACACCGCTTACGTATAAGTTTTTGGCAATAAATCCATTATCGTTTTCTAACATCATTTTGCCTTTTCTAGCTATTCTGTTGTGTACAGATGGGCTTATTAAGGAAGTATCTATATTGAATTTTTGTAAACCAGTAGCAACAATTACAATTTTAGATATATAGGAGTTACTTTCAGTTTTTACCAAATAAACGTCTTCTTGCTTCTCTAAATTAACTACAAAATCATGACTTTTATCTATTGATTGATATTGATCGAGCTGCTTATGCATATCATCCATTAATTCTTTACCGTCTTTACCAACGTAAATACCAGGAGCATTCCAAAATGAGGCAGCTTTCACATCGCTAGTTCCTGAGTCGATAATAAGAATTTTTTTATTACTAGCCCATTCAAATTTTTCTTTTGCCGAACCTAGAGTTATGGCAGCACTCATTCCTGATGCTCCTCCTCCAATTATTATTAAATCATAAATCATTTTCAAATATTAATTTTTTTGTGGAAACATAAATCTTACTGCAAATCCGAAATTAAATCTCCAAGGAGAAGAATCTGGATTGAAGACTTCATAGCCTGGTCTCCAGTCAAACGAGAATTGCATTGGGCCTAAAAGCACGCTCATTCCAATATCTCCAATTATTGCAGCTTGGTATTCGCTAAAATCAGCAGTTATAGCACCTGCACCAATTCCTGTATAAAAGGTAAGGGCATCAGCATCAACTAATTCAAAAAGTTTTAAAGCCGATAAACCAAAGCCATTGCTATTCCAAGCTCCATTTATTTCGTATTTTCCAATATTCTGATATGATAATGCACCGCCCCCAAATGATTCTCCAGAATATCCGAAAGCTCCTCTTATACCAATTCCACTTTGAGAAAACGATAATAAAGGAATAAATAGTATAACTGTGATAATTAGTAAATTTTTCATTTTCAAGCTAGTTTATAATGCAAAAATAGGTATTTGTGTAAAACTGTAATTAAATATTTTAAAATTATTTCTATTTTGTATTTGTTGTTTAAAAAATATTTATACTTTTGCTGAACAAATATAGGAGATGATACAATTCGCAAACATATATTTTAGTTTTTTCTATAACTTTTTTTTCTTCGGAAATGAGAGCGGGAAATTATATGTGTAAGTTAAAAGATACAATTATATAACATCCCGCTTAACAGGCGGGATTTTTTTTTGACAAAATTTAAGTAAAACAAAATATAAGGAATGAAGAAGATAGCAATACAAGGAATCAAAGGTTCATATCATCATCAAACAGCAAAAATGTTCTTTGGTGAAGATGTAGATTTACTTGAGTGTACAAATTTTAAGGAGATACCAGAAAGTTTAGAAAATGGTACTGCTGATTTTGGTGTTATGGCTATCGAGAACTCTATAGCAGGTTCTTTACTTCAGAATTATAAACTATTAGGTAGTAACGAGCAGTGTATTATTGGGGAGATTTATATTCCTATTGAGCACAGTTTACTTGTAGAAAAAGGACAGAAAATAGAGGATTTACTTGAGGTACATTCTCATCCTATGGCAATTTTGCAGTGTGAGAGGTTTTTTGAACAATACCCTCATATAAAACTTGTAGAATCTACTGATACTGCTAATTCTGCTAAAGAAGTATCGGAAGGTAAATTCAAAAATGTTGGTGCAATAGCAGGAGAGATTGCTGGTGATATTTATAATCTGGAAGCTTTGGAAACAAACATTCAGACTATAAAAAATAATTATACTAGATTTTTTGTTATAGCAAAAAATGGAGATGATTGTGATTCAAATCCAAATATTAACAAAGCTTCTTTAAAGATGACTGTTGGTCACGAAACAGGAAGTTTGTCTAAGGTACTTTCAATATTGTCTATTCATGGATTGAATTTAACAAAAATACAGTCTGTACCAATTATAGATAGACCTTGGCAATATTCGTTTTATGTAGATTTGGTATTTCCAACTTATGAGACATTCAAGTCGGTAATGGAAGTATTAAAACATCAAACAGAAAACATTAGCATACTTGGAGTTTATAAAGAGTGGAAATTGGATGATATTGTTAGATTGTAGAGTTGAAAGCTCAAAGTTGGAAGCTCGAAGTTGAAAGTTCAAAGTTGGAAGCTCGAAGTTGAAAGCTCGAAGTTGAAAGCTCGAAGTTGGAAGTTCAAAGTTGGAAGCTCGAAGTTGGAAGCTCGAAGTTGGAAGCTCGAAGTTCAAAGTTGAAAGTTTTTAGATAAACCTCTACGTTAGGAGGATTTAACAAATAATTAAGTAGTGACATCACGATTATCACGACATCACGATTATCACAAAAAAAAAGAATAAATGATAAAAACGGCAAACAGATTAGGCGATGTAAAGGAGTACTATTTCTCGGTAAAATTGGCTGAGATAGCTAGTATGAATGCTGATGGGCGAGATGTTATAAATCTAGGTATTGGTAGTCCAGATATGGCTCCACATGCTAATGTTTTAGAAGCAACTGTTAAATCTGTTTTGTCTAGTTCTAGTCATGGTTATCAGAGTTACAAAGGAACGGATAAGTTGCGTGGAGCAATGGCCGATTGGTATGGTAAGTTTTTTGATGTAGAGTTAAATCAAAAGAATGAGGTTTTACCGTTGATGGGTTCTAAAGAAGGAATAATGCATATTTCTATGGCATTTATTAATCCTGGTGATGAGGTTTTAGTTCCTAATCCTGGATATCCTACTTACAAATCGGTAAGTGATTTGGTTCAAGCTAAAATGATTACTTATCCTTTAGATGAGAATAATGAGTGGCAACCAGATTTCGAATATCTCGATAGTCTTGATTTATCATCAGTAAAAATAATGTGGGTAAATTATCCTAACATGCCTACTGGAGCTGATGCTAGTATGGAACTTTTTGAGAAGTTGGTAGATTTTGGAAGACAAAATAATATTTTAATAGTAAACGATAATCCTTACAGTTTTGTATTGAACGAAAATCAAATTTCTATACTTAATGTAGAGGGAGCTAAAGATGTAGCTATTGAGTTAAACTCTTTGAGTAAAGCTTCAAATATGGCAGGATGGCGTATAGGTATGGTTGCGGGTAGCGAATATTACATCAGCAATATACTTAGGGTTAAAAGTAATATGGATAGTGGTATGTTTTTGCCATTGCAAGAAGGGGCTGTAGAAGCTTTAAAACTAGATAAATCGTGGTACGATGATATTAATAAGGAGTATGCAGTAAGAAAAAAATCGGCACATAAATTATTCGATTTGTTGAATTGTGAATACAGAAAGAAAGAAGTAGGAATGTTTGTATGGGCTAAAATTCCGAAAGGAACAACTGCTATTGAACTATCTGATAAAATACTTAGTGAAGCAAATGTTTTTGTAACACCAGGAATGATTTTCGGCACTAAAGGAGATAACTTTTTACGAATATCGCTTTGTACACCCGTAGAAAGAATTGAAGAAGCAATTTTAAGGATTAAAAATAACTTATAGCTTAAAGCATTTTTTGAAATGGATAAAGTAACAATAATAGGGTTAGGATTAATAGGAGGATCATTAGCAAAATCGCTAAGAGCAAAATCGATATTTAATCATTTTATTGGAGTTGATAGTAACTCAGACCACACATCTAGAGCTGTAGAGTTAGGTTTGGTTGATGAGGTTATGGAATTGGGAGATGCAATTTCTAATTCAGATTTCGTAATACTTGCAGTACCAGTAAATATAGCTGAAACTATGGCTTCAGACATTCTTGATAAGTTAGATAAGCAAACTTTGATAGATGTAGGGTCAACAAAAAACGGGATTCTTGAGGCTGTAAAAAATAACCCAAAGAGAAAACAATTTGTAGCAACACACCCTATGGCAGGAACTGAATTTTCGGGTCCAGATGCAGCTATAGATAATTTGTTCGACGATAAAGCAGCTATTATTTGCGATGCAATAAATTCAGAAAAAGAAAGAGTTTCACAAGTAGAAGAAATTTATAAAAAGATAGGTTCTGAGGTTAAATATATGGCAGGCGAAGAGCACGATGTAAGTGCAGCATACGTATCGCATATTTCTCACTTATCGTCTTTTGCTTTAGCTCTAACGGTATTAAATAAAGAGAAGAACGTAGAAAACATTACAACTCTTGCTAGTGGAGGATTCGAATCTACAGTGCGTTTGGCAAAGAGTAATCAGAATACTTGGGAAGCAATTTTCTCGGCAAACAAAGAAAATGTTTTAGAGGTAATGGATAATTATATTGAGAATATGATTTTGTTTAAACACGCTATTAAAAGTGGGAATTCAGAAGTTGTAAAGACATTAATAAGACAAGCTAATGAAGTAAAAAAAGTACTTTAGATTAAGTTGAGAGTTAAGAATTATTGATTGAGAATTTTGGTTTACAGATTAAGCCATACTTGCAGTAAAAAATAATAGAGTTAATAAAATAAATACAACCAATAGGCTTAAAGCCTTAAAAGAATAAAGATATGGAGATAGTAGATTTAAACAAATGGGGAATTAAGAACGATGACTTACCTTTAGGAATAGTAGGTCCTTGTAGTGCAGAAACTGAAGAGCAAATGATGGCTACTGCCAAAGATTTAGTTCATAAAAATGTACATGTATTCCGTGCTGGTGTGTGGAAACCACGTACTAAGCCAGGAACTTTTGAAGGTGTAGGAGAGCCAGGGTTGAAATGGTTGTGTAAAGTTAGAGATACTTACGGAATGAAGGTAGGTACTGAAGTTGCTACAGATGAACACGTTCGTTTAGCTTTGAAATATGATATTGATGTACTTTGGGTTGGAGCTCGTACTACAGTAAATCCTTTTGCTGTACAAGAACTTGCTGATGCTCTTAAAAAATACGGAGGATTAGATAAACCAGTTTTAGTAAAGAATCCAATCAACCCAGATTTAGATTTGTGGATTGGAGCTTTAGAAAGATTTAGCGCTGTAGGTGTTACAAAGTTAGGAGCTATTCACCGTGGATTCTCTACTTACGAGAAAATTCAGTATAGAAATGTACCGAAATGGCAAATTCCAATTGAGTTCATGAGAAGATTGCCTAATGTTCCTATGGTTTGTGATCCTTCGCATATTGGAGGTAAACGTGATTTAATTTACGATCTATCTCAAACTGCTCTAAACCTTGAGTTTGACGGTTTGATGATTGAGTCTCACGAAAAACCTGATGAAGCTTGGAGTGATGCTTCACAACAAGTTGTACCTGCAAGAGCTATTGAAATTACTGAAGAGCTAGAATTAAGAAAAGCTAAGGCTGAAAATTCTGCAACTATCAATAAGTTGGATGCACTACGTAAGCAAATAGATGAGCTAGATCACCGTTTGATAGCTATTCTTGCTCAACGTATGGATGTAGCGAAGGAAATTGGTCAGGTTAAAAAAGATTCAAACGTAGCTGTTTTACAAGCTAGTCGTTGGGATGAGCTTGTAGGAGATCGTACAGAAAAAGCTATTGCGCAAGGATTGAGTGAAGAATTTACAACTAGATTTCTTACAGCTATTCACCAAGAGTCTATTAATAATCAAGATAAATTGATGCACTCTTCTAAATAATTTAGGAGTTAATAGCTTACATCATTTCGACTAAGCGCAACGCATGGAGAAATCTTTGTGTAGAGTGTACTAGTTGAATATAAGAAAAGAACTTCTTCTATATAATGAAGAATTTTCTACTCTACCTATTATTCAGACAGGTTACTATGTTCACTCGAAATGACATAACTATATGTTTTGATATTAACTATTTTATCGCCATCCAATTTGTTTTGGGTGGCGTTTTTTTTGACTTATGTTTATTTTAAATAATTTGTAGATTTACCCCCAAAATATAATCAAATCATGATTTTAAAATTATCAATTATAACAATACTTATCTTTATTTTTAATATTCCATTTGGGTATTGGAGAGAGAATGTAAAAAAGTTTTCTTTTCAATGGGCTTTGGCAATTCATATACCTGTACCTTTTATTATTATCACACGTATTTATGCTGATGTAGGGTTTGCTTGGTACACCTATGTTTTATTTGTTGGAGCATTTTTCTCAGGTCAAAAGTTGGGATCAATAATTCTAAAAATAAGAAAGCTAAACAAAATACCAGTTACTTCATGTTTGATTGTGGATTTGGTAAGAGGGGAGAAGAGTTAAAAGTTAAAAGTGAAGAGTTAGAAGTGAGGAGTTAGGAGTTAGGAGTTAGGAGTGAAGAGTAGACCTCTTAGTGTGTGTAGCTACTACGAGTGTTGATAGACAGTTATGAAAATTAGAGGAGGCATGAGCGATGAGCTTTAAGCTAAATAACTATATTTGCCACTTAACAAAAAAGTATGAAGGGATTAGTAACAAAGTCTACAGGTAGTTGGTATACGGTTCGTACCGATGATGGTAAGAATTACGAATGTAGAATTAAGGGTAAATTCAGAATAAAAGGTATTAAAAGTACAAACCCTCTTGCTGTTGGCGATTGGGTGAAATTTGAGATGCAAGACGATGATGAGTTTGGGATTATAAACGAGATTCTTGATAGAAAAAATTACATTGTCCGTAGATCAGTAAACCTATCTAAGCAAACACATATTATTGGAGCTAACATTGATATCGCCTTTTTGGTGGTAACTATGGCGAAGCCTCATACATCTACTGGTTTTATTGATAGATTTTTGGTTACTGCCGAAGCTTATAAAATTCCGACTGTAATACTTTTCAATAAAACAGATATTTACGAATTGGAAGAAAGGGCAGAGATGATGATGCTTAACGATATCTACACAGAAATTGGATATGAATGCCTTGAGATTTCTGCTAAAACAGGTAATAATATTGAGCTAGTAAAAGAAAAAATGAAGGGTAGTGTTTCTATGTTTTCTGGACATTCAGGAGTAGGAAAATCTACACTTATCAACTCAATAGACTCTAATCTTAATCTTAAAACTTCCGAAGTATCTAGTTCTCATAACAAGGGTCAACACACAACAACCTATGCCGAAATGTTTGAATTGGAGTTTGGTGGTTTTATTATAGATACACCAGGTATAAAAGGTTTTGGTCTAGTGGATATGCCACCAGAAGAAATTGGAGATTATTTCCCTGAAATTTTCGCAATCAAACATCTTTGTAAATTCAATAATTGTCTACATACAAACGAACCAAAATGTGCAGTGAAAGACGCTGTGGAAGACGAAGAAATTTCAGCTTCAAGATATCTTAGTTATTTGAGTTTTGTAGAAGGAGACGAAGATAATTATAGAACTGATGATTACGCATAAAAAGTTTTGAGTACTAAGTTATGAGTGCATAGAGTTTCTTTCGGCTCCGCTCAGGAACCTAGACGAATTAACAATTAAAAGTTAATAATTGAGAGTTTTTTATGTTGGTTAGTATAATTTTGTATAGTTAACCAGTAACCAGTAACCAGTAACCAGTAACCAGTAACCAGTAACCAGTAACCAGTAACCAGTAACCAGTAACCAGTAACCAGTAACCAGTAACCAGTAA
>JADGDT010000202.1 GCA_016744755.1 Ichthyobacteriaceae bacterium
ACAGCAATAATGTTTTTTACCAGAATACCAGTAAAAATAATGGGGGAGTATTCGGGAGATATGCTTAATAAAGCGAGTAAATATCTTCCGTTTATAGGATACATTGTTGGAGGTATTTCTGCTTTTATATTTTGGATTTCTAACATGTATTTTTCTAACGATATAGCAATAGTTTTTTCTTTGATTGCTGCAATTCTTACTACTGGTGCATTTCACGAAGATGGCCTTGCCGATACTTTTGATGCTTTTGGAGGTGGTTGGACAAAAGAGAAGAAGTTAGAAATAATGAAAGATAGTAGAATAGGTACTTATGGAAGTACTGCACTAATTCTTGCTTTACTTTTTAAGTTTGTTTTACTTGGAGAATTTACTTCAGAAAAAATAATTTACGCGATTTTCGTATCTCATGTATTGAGTAGGTTGAGCCCTGTTGTAATTATTTATTTTATGGATTATGTAAGAATAGATTTTTCTAGCAAGTCTAAACCCGTTGGAAATGGAATAAGTTTTTTTCATCTTTTGATAGCAATTGTATTTGCTATTGCACCATTGTTTCATTTCAATATTCAGATCTTCTATTTAATTCCAATAGTTATTTTATCGCAAATTATTTTGGCTTTATGGTACAAAAAACATCTTAAAGGATATACCGGTGATGCTTTAGGAGCTAGTCAGCAATTAACAGAATTAGTAATTCTATTAGCCTTAGTTGTTTTATGGAATTAATACTTGTAAGACATACCAAAGTTGGTGTAGATGGTGTATGCTATGGATTTAGCGATGTAAATCTAGCTGATAGCTTTGAGTATGAAAAAGAAGAGGTTATAAAAAAGTTAGACTTTAGCAACTCGGTAGTTATTTCTAGTCCTTCAACTAGATGTACAAAATTAGCAAATTTCATTTCGTTTGATTATAGAATAGATGAAAGAATTAAAGAATTAAACTTCGGTGATTGGGAAATGAAAAGATGGGATGATATTTCTGATCCCGAATTTGATGTTTGGATGAATGATTACGTAAATTATAAATGTCCTAATGGAGAGTCGTTGCTAGACATGAAAAGTAGGGTAGAGGAGTTCTATCAAGAATTAATATCATCAAAAGAAAAAAAGTTAATAATAGTTACTCATAGTGGTGTAATTAGACTGTTTCATCATTTAATAAATAATGTTTCACTAGATAAAATATTTGATTTTAAGGTTGAATATGGTGGGATTTATACTTTCAATATCTAAAAAATCACACAAAAAAAAACGTTTAATAATTACTTTTATCAGCTAAATTCATTTTGATACAAAGTTGATATTATCTACTTTTTCCATTCTATAATAAAAATTAGGTATAAACCATCCTAGCATCTTTCACTTCATCATCAATACAATACACATAATCCCAAATAAATAAGCTTTTTATTACTCATGTCGATTGCTTTGAAATAATTACTATCTTTGCACCCGCCTAATAGAAAGCAGGCATTTAAAAAATCAGAACTCACAGCAGTTCTTTATTATACTCTATGGAACAGAATATCAGAAACATCGCGATTATTGCTCACGTTGACCACGGTAAAACTACTCTAGTCGACAAAATTATACACCATTGCCAGGCAATGGACACTAGAAAAGAGACAGGAGACTTGATCTTAGATAGTAATGATTTGGAAAAAGAACGTGGAATTACAATTACTTCGAAAAACATTTCTGTACAATACAAAGGTTACAAGATTAATATCATAGACACCCCAGGTCACTCCGATTTTGGAGGTGAGGTAGAGCGTGTTCTGAACATGGCCGATGGTGTTCTTTTGTTAGTTGATGCGTTTGAAGGTGCTATGCCACAAACACGTTTTGTACTTCAGAAAGCTTTAGATCTTAAGTTAAAACCAATCGTAGTTGTTAATAAAGTTGATAAAGAAAACTGTACTCCTGATATCGTTCACGAGCAAGTATTCGACCTAATGTTTAACCTTGGTGCAGATGAGTGGCAGCTAGATTTTCCAACATCTTATGGTTCGGCAAAAAACAACTGGATGAGCGATGATTGGAACCAACCAACCGACAATATATCTTCGTTACTTGATCAGGTTATTGAGCATATTCCTGAGCCAAAAGTTGATTTTGGAAATTTACAAATGTTGATTACTTCAATTGACTTCTCAAACTTTACAGGACGTATTGCAATTGGGCGTGTACATAGAGGGGAAATAATAGAAGGTCAGCAAATAATATTGATTAAAAGAGATGGTAGTCATGTTCGTTCAAAAGTTAAGGAGCTTTACGCTTTTGAAGGTTTAGGACGTAAGAGAACAGATAAAGTGTTGGCTGGAGATATTTGTGCATTGTCTGGTGTTGAAGGATTTGAAATTGGTGATACTATTGCCGATTTAGAAAACCCTGAAGCTTTAGCAACTATCGATATCGATGAGCCAACAATGAGCATGTTATTCACAATTAACGACTCTCCTTTCTTCGGAAAAGAGGGTAAGTATGTAACATCTCGTCATATAAAAGAACGTTTAGCAAGAGAAGTAGAAAAAAATCTTGCACTTAGAGTTGTACAAGGTGATTCTGCTGATAAATTTATAGTTTCTGGTCGTGGTATTCTTCACCTTGCAGTTCTTATCGAGACAATGCGTCGCGAAGGTTACGAATTGCAAATTGGACAGCCACAGGTTATTATTAAAGAAATTGATGGTAAGAAACACGAACCTATCGAGGAATTAACTATTGATGTTCCAGAAGAATATTCAGGTAAGATGGTTGAAATGGTTACTGTTCGTAAAGGAGAGATGACAAGCATGGCTCCAAAAGGAGATCGTATGATTCTTGAATTTTCTATACCTTCACGTGGACTTATAGGTATGCGTAACCAAGCACTTACAGCAACAGCTGGAGAGGCAATTGTTACTCACCGTTTTTCTGCATTTGAGCCTATTAAAGGATCTATTCCTGAGCGTAATAACGGTTCGTTGATTTCTTTAGAGCAAGGTAAAGCAATTCCTTATTCTCTAGATAAGATGCAAGACAGAGGTAAATTCTTTGTTAACTCTAACGATCCTGTTTACGAAGGTCAAGTTATAGGAATGAACACAAGATCGGAAGATATTGGTGTTAATATAACTAAGATGAAGAAGATGTCTAACGTACGTTCTTCGGGAGCTGATGATAAAATTAAACTTGCTCCACCAATCATTTTTACACTAGAGGAAGCTTTAGAGTACATCCAAAAAGATGAGTACGTAGAGGTTACTCCACAGAGTATAAGATTAAGAAAAGTATATTTGAAAGAGCACGAGCGTAAGCGTTATGCAAGTTCAATGAAATAATAAGATGTTTTTAAAACATTCCAAAGGGTTTCGATTTATTCGGAACCCTTTTTTATGCC